>CANGBH010000003.1 GCA_947451935.1 Chitinophagaceae bacterium | reverse complement strand
GTTCATTTTTGTGCAACGATAGTTATTGCTCTGGATATAGGGTATCGAGGAGAATGAAAAGCTCAGAAGACAGCGGACTTGAACACCTTGGTTTTAGGTGTGTTAAAAATTAATACAAGCAATGTAAAGATGACTAGAATATTTATAATACTCATATCATTTGGCTTTCTTCCACGAGCAGAAGCGCAACAAAAAGAATCATCAACACGACCGAATATTATCTATATCCTCGCCGATGATTTAGGCTATGGTGATGTATCTGCGTACAACAAGGATTCCAAAATTCCTACACCAAATATAGATCGACTAGCAACACGCGGAACGAAATTCACCAATGCACATAGTGCTTCCGCCGTATGCACTCCTTCCCGATACAGCATCTTAACAGGCAATTATCCTTGGAGGTCATCACTAAAAAAAGGTGTGCTATGGTCTTATGATTGGCCCCTAATAAAAAAAGATCAATTAACAATTGGACAATTTTTAAAAAATAATGGATACAGCACTGCACTCATTGGAAAGTGGCATCTTGGATGGAATTGGCCAATAAAAAAAGGAGAATATATTGATACGACACAATTAAGTCCCATAGATGAAGCCAGCACACTTGAGCGAGAGCGAAAAATAGATTTTACCAAACCATTGCAAGGTGGCCCTTTAAGCTGCGGATTTGAATATCAGTTTGGTGTTGACATTCCAAGTCTGCCGCCATTTTGTTTTATTGAAAATGGAAAAATAATTGGCGATGAACTTACTACTCAAAAACCTAACCATATAGTTGGAGCGCAAGGGGTAATGCAAAGAGAATGGACCTCAGAAAAAATGTTACCCACTATAATTGATAAAGCAGATGCGTATATCAAATATCAAGCAGCAGAAAATTCAAACAAACCCTTCTTTCTATTTTTGAGTTTATCAGCTCCACACGTTCCTATTTCCCCTAACCTAGCTTACCAAGGAAAAAGCAATGCTGGCGACTATGGTGACTTCGTTATTGAAATGGATGACTATATCGGAAGATTAATGAATACACTAGACAACTTAAACATAACACAGAATACCTTAATTATTTTTACGAGCGATAATGGTGCAGCGATGCAAGCAGGTGATTTCACCACAAGAGGGCTTGAAGCTTCAACATATGGCTCGCTATATAAACTCTACAACCATAACTCCAGTGGTGATTGGAAAGGAATAAAGGGAAACAGTTGGGAAGGCGGTCACCGTGTGCCCTATATTGCCTCTTGGCCAAGCGTGATTCCTGCCGGAAAAACGAACATCAATAAAATAAGCCTGACAGATCTTTTTGCTACCTGTGCAGGTATTCTAGATATTTCATTACCAGATTCAGTTGCAGTAGATAGCTATAATATGTTTGATGCATACCGTGGAAAGAATCCTAGAAAATCAATCAGAAATGAAATACTGTATTCATCTGCAAATGGATGCATAAGTATTCATAAAGGGAAATGGAAGTATATTGATTGTAATGATGCAGGAGGCGGACTAAAAAATCAATACATAAAAAATGATTACGTGTATGAAACTGCAGGACAGCTATATGATATGGAAAAAGATGAACGAGAGACAACAAATCTTTTTAACGACTACCCTATAATCGTAAAGCAACTCAAGCATCTAGTAGAAGAATATAAAATTAGAGGGCAACGGAAGTAAAATCTACTGTCAGTGCATACATTGAACTTCAACTTGATTCTTTTAACCATCTATAAAATTAAATGTCATCCCAAATACATGAGATGACATTTAATTAAAAAGCTTATTTCTTAATTACGAATTCTATTGCTGCGTTAAAAACGCTTTGCAATAATTTATTTTCATGGCATCCATAGCTGGCAAATGCCCTTTTACTCTTGTCTTGAAATTATCATAGTTCTTAGAAGCTTTTGGAGACCAAGACACTTCTGCTAATGCTAATGCACGTGGATAAGTCATGTATTCAGCAAGATCAAGTGTCGCAATATATTCTGTCCACAAATTGGCTTGAATACCTACAATATGCTTTGCTTGATCCGCAGTCAATTCTGGCAAGTCTGCTTCAAAAGAATAACATTTACTCAAAGGTAAATTTCCACCGATTGCAAGGGGTTCCGTAGCAGGATCTGCTTGATAATAATCAATATAGAAAAAATTATCAGGAGACATAACCACATCGTGATTTTGTCGTGCCGCTTCAATTCCACCTTTTGTTCCTCTCCAAGACATCACCATCGCATTAGGAGATAATCCACCTTCCAAAATTTCATCCCAACCCAATAATTTTTTACCATGAGCTGTTACGAATTTATCAATGCGACGAATGAAATAACTCTGTAATTCATGTTCGTCTTTAAGTCCTAATTTTTTAATCAAGTCTTGACAAAACACGCTATGCTTCCACTGTGTTTTAGGACATTCATCACCACCAATATGAATATATTGACCAGGGAACAATGCCATTACCTCTGTCAACACATCTTCCATAAACGTAAATGTTTCTTCACGTGGACAAAGCACATCTTCCGAAACGCCCCACCTTGTTCCTACTTCGTAAATCTTATCTGTATAAGACCCCAATTTAGGATAAGCAGCTAAAAGTGCTTGAGAATGCCCTGGCATTTCAATCTCTGGAATAATGTTGATATATTTTTTAGCAGCATAAGCAATCACATCTTTGATTTGCTCTTGAGTATAAAAACCACCATATGGAGTGTTATCAAATTTATCATCATCGTATGCACCCACCATTGATTCTTTTCGAATAGAAGAAATGCTTGTTAATAATGGATACTTTTTTATCTCAATACGCCAGCCTTGATCTTCCGTAAGGTGCCAATGGAATGTATTCAGTTTATATACTGCCATCAAATCGATAAAACGCTTTACTGCATCTACTGAAAAGAAATGACGTCCTACATCCAACATCAATCCACGATATGAAAAACGTGGTTCATCCTCTACGTTACAATTTGGAACAGTAAGTGCAACATCAGAAACAGCTGATCCATAAATGTGTGGAGGCATCAATTGTAACAGTGATTGCAATGCATAAAATGCGCCCTTGCCTGTTTTAGCTTGAATGACAATCTTTTTTGAACTAACATTCAATATATACGCTTCTTCAGCTAAAGTAGAATTCAACAAAAATACTACTCCACTTGAAGCAGACTTTGCTGACTTAATTGCTGGAGCAGAACCAGTAGCCGCTTGAATGCGCTCTGATAAAAATCCTGCCACTGGACTGAACATTGAATTAGACACTGTAATAACAGCTCCTTTCTTAAATACATAGGCCCCTTCTTGTTCAACCAATTTTTTGGGCAAGGGAATAATGTTGTACGAATTCTGTGCGGACGAAAAAAGTCCAACAAACAAAACCAAAATACTGCAATACACTAATTTCATATGATCCTTTTTTAAAATGATGACGTTCAATAAGAATATAGATTTAAGGTATACAAAATAGGGAATATAATAGTAAGTGAGAATGAAAATTCATAAATTGAAGTATGAAAATCATTCAATCCATTTTGTGCATTACGCTAATCCTCAGCACTTCATTCGTAAAGGCCCAGGAAATTACGGATGAAGACATAGCTAGTGCTAGAAAAATTAGGCGTGCAGAACTGAATGACCCCATTCGTCCGACATGGCATTTAACCATTGCAGAAGGAAATGGAATGCCCTTCGACCCAAATGGAGCCATATACAAAGACGGTGTTTATCATTTATGGTATCTATATCAAGCAGAAAATGGTCATCATTGGCAACACCTCACCAGCATTGATCTTTTACATTGGCGCTGGCATGCCAACGACATCAAGCATAATCAAGGTGATCCAGAAGAAGGTATTTTTAGTGGAAACGCTTTTTTAGCAAAAGATGGTAAGGTTGTCATGGCCTATCATGGTCTCGGCACAGATGGCAATTGCGTAACCTATAGCTTAGACAAAGACTTGGAAACCTGGGCAAAGCCAATTTCAAATCCAATAGCCAAACCAGGTTGGGATCCTCACATGTGGGTAGAAGGAGATCGATATTTTCAGATATCAGGAGGCACTCCTGTTTCACGAGGCAAACCCAACCCGCCCATCTTATATACTGGTTCTCGATACGATCTTCCTCTTGAGAAAAAGGGAGAATTCATGACGCATGACTTACCCGGAGTAGACGATTTTGAAGATATATCTTGTCCGGATTTTTTCAAGTTGGGTGATAAATGGGTTTTGCTTTGCATAAGCCATTCCAGAGGAGCTCGGTATTATATTGGGACTTGGGATGGTAAACAGTTCAATCCAGAAACCCACCATCGAATGAATTGGCCCGGCGGTACTATGTTTGCGCCAGAAACATTGCTAGACGGTAAAGGAAGAAGAATCATGTGGGCTTGGGTGCTCGACAGGAAATCAGGCATATCCAGCGGCACCATGTCGATGCCCAGAGTACTTACCTTATCAGCTGATAAACGATCATTACATATCGAACCTCCGAAGGAGATTGAACAACTTAGGTATGGAACGATGGTAGAGCAACCGTTTATGGTTAGTGCGGGAGAATCAACCAAGCTCAAATCTATTGCTGGCAAAACCATTGAGATGGAATTCGTGATTGATCCACTGCAAGCCAAACAATTTGGCATCAACGTATTCTGTTCAAAAGATGGGAAAGAGGAAACACCCATTGTTATTGACCGAATCAATAAAAAAATTCAAATCAACTTGAAGAAATCAGGGCTTGAAATGCCTGAGTACAATGAATTTGCCATGTCCTTTGCCTCTCCTGATCCTGACCATAATCCTAAAATTGATACCCAAGAAGCTCCATTTGAATTGAAAAAAGGAGAAAAAGCACATGTTCGAGTATTTCTTGATAAATCAACCCTTGAGGTATTTGTAAATGGTCGTCAGTGCATTACCCAAATGGTATACCCGAGTTTAGAAGATGCGATCAATGTTGAAGTTTTCACAGCGGATACTGCGATAAAAGTAGATTATGCCAAAGCTTGGAAGTTATTTCCTACGATGCAATGGTAATATATAAACATGGCAGGAAATAATTGAAATACTAGCCCTTTTGAGGCGAGTTTATCACCTCAAAAGCGAGGGATATCCAAATTATAAAAAACCGCTCAAGAGTACTACCTTTGCAGACCTCAATCTTAACCTTTTGTTAAGCCTTGAGGCGATACTTTTGATACCTTAAACTTACGTATGAAGTCAATTTTTGTAATCATTCTGACCTGTTGCACACTTGGAATCGTTGCCCAAGAGAAAAAAGAAAAATCTACCAAAACCGATTGGAGTAAAGTTGATTTATCAAAGCGAGCTTCCGACCATCTTCTTATACAACTAGGTTATGCAGGCTGGGGGGATAAAGGAACCATTCAAACAAAAGGGTTTTCAAAAACCTTCAACATGTATATGATGTTTGATTTCCCATTTAAGTCCAATCCAAAATTGAGTGTGGCTATAGGACCTGGTATAGGAACTGATAATATCAACTTCAATAAAACTACAGTTGACCTTGGTAATAAAACTGGAGTCACGTTCACACCCGATTCTGTGATCAAATACAAACGAAATAAGTTAGCTACTGGATACCTAGAAGTTCCCCTAGAATTTCGCTATTCTACCAATCCAACTGATATGAACTCAGGATGGAAATTTGCGCTTGGACTCAAAGTAGGAACGAACATGGATGCAAAAATCAAATCCAAAATAGACCTGGATGCCAACAAAAGAGGAGGATATTTCCTCAAGACAAGAGACAAGCGTAACATGAACGGAACTCGTGTAGCTGCCATTGCCCGTATTGGATATGGTAACTTAAGCGTGTTTGGAAGCTATACCCTGACAGATCTTTTCAAAACAGGTTTTGGTCCAAGGGTTAGGCCTTTTTCAATTGGGTTGACGTTGAGTGGATTATAGTTGAGGTTTAGGAAGGTTGAAGAATGTTGAAGGGGTTGAAGAAGTTGAAGAAATCGCTGGACGCTTTTCGCTTGACGCTCAAGACTGAATAATTTACACTTTGTGCCTTTGCCCCTTTTCGATTATTACTTTACGCTGAAAAGCATTTCCTTTTATTCAAATTGAAAGAGATAACAAATCAGATTACCTAGGTCAACTTCATAAAAATTGCTAGACAAACAAAACCTCTTCGAACATTCTGAAAATGCCATTCTAGTTGGCGTTATCCATAATAACCAAACTGAACAGCAAGTGGCTGATTATATGGCTGAGCTTGCTTTTCTAGCCGAAACAGCTGGTGCTGTTACCGATAAAAAAATAGTGCAACGCCTTCAACACCCAGACAGTAGAACGTATATTGGAAAAGGAAAACTAGAGGAAATAAAGAAATATGCATCAGGAAGAAACATAGGCTTATTGATATTCGACGATGAACTTTCAGGATCACAAATAGGAAATATTCAGGAAGCTGTTGGCATAAAAACAATAGACCGAAGTGATTTGATCCTAGATATTTTCGCACGTAGGGCTAAAACAGCACAAGCCAAAGCACAAGTAGAGTTAGCACAATATCAATATATACTACCCAGACTACGAGGCATGTGGAAACACCTTGAACGATTGGGTGGAGGTATTGGAACAAGAGGACCTGGAGAAACGGAGATTGAAACCGACCGACGAATCGTCCGGGAAAAAATCACCTTACTTAGAAAAAGATTACTCGAGATAGAGAAACAAGCATATACACAACGAAAAGAACGTGGTGAATTTATTCGTGTTGCGTTAGTGGGATACACCAATGTGGGCAAATCAACCCTAATGAATTTATTAAGTAAGAGCGAAGTGCTTGCAGAAAATAAATTATTTGCCACACTTGATACCACTACACGAAAATTAGTTTTTGAGAATACCCCATTCCTATTGAGTGATACGGTAGGATTCATTCGCAAACTACCCCATCACCTCATTGAAAGTTTCAAGAGCACGCTAGACGAAGTAAAAGAAAGTGATATCCTCATGCACGTTGTTGATATTTCACATCCACAATATGAAGACCAAATGAAGGTGGTGAATACAACCTTAGCAGAACTTGGTTGTGCAGACAAACCCATGATTACTGTTTTCAATAAAATGGATTTGTATGAAGAACAGAGTTTTGACCAATGGCTTGAGCCTGATGTGAAAGCAGGACTTCTCGATGACCTAAGAAAAAGATGGCAGAATGAAACGGTTGGAAATTGTGTTTTCATTTCAGCAGTAGAACGAAGAGCAATAGATACGTTACGCACTACCATGCTCGCCATGATCAGAGAATGCTATGTAAAACGCTACCCATACAAAAAAGGATTTCAGCAATACGATTATGGCGCTTAAGGAATACACATGGCATTTTGTAGCGGATTCCATTGAAGCGCTGGGATTTGGTAGCTACGATATCATACAGGCCGAGGTTGCAGAAAAAACAATTTGCATTGCAAAATTCAAGGACATACTTTATGCATTTCAATCCAAGTGTCCACATGCTGGCGCAAAAATGGTGATGGGATATATTGACCTACAGGGTAATGCGGTTTGTCCGCTTCACCGATTCAAGTTCGCGTTAAAGAACGGCTATAATATAACGGGAGAAGGATATCATATGAAGACATACCCCATTGAAATGAGGGAAGACGGTGTGTACGTAGGATTCGTTAGCAGTTCATTTTAAATCAAGCTTACTATCTTAGACGCTGTCCGGCTATATTTTTACCATACACATTTGATTCATGAAAATAAAAATAACATCTGTTTTAGTTGACGACCAAGAACAAGCTTTAGCATTCTATACAGAAGTGTTGGGCTTCATTAAAAAAACAGAAATTCCGATGGGAGAAAATACCTGGTTGACGGTCGTTTCAAAAGATGATCAAGCCGGAGTGGAATTATTACTAGAACCTATTGCCTTTGAACCCGCTGAAGTATATCAACAAGCGCTTTATGAAGCGGGCATACCGTGGACATCCTTTGAGGTGAATAACTTGGATTATGAGTACGAGCGACTAAGAGAGTTGAATGTAGAATTCAGCATGAGACCAACCACGATGGGAAGCGCAAAAATTGCTATTTTAGATGATACATGCGGCAATAAAATTCAATTGGTTGAAGTATTATAATCGTTGACTATGCAAGATGTAAAAATTACTACCGTCAAGGAATACCTCCGTAAGGTTCCAAAAGAAGTCAGAGAAGGATTTGAAGAACTTCGCACGATCTTATGTGCAGCTGCTCCAGAAGCAAAAGAAGGCATAAGTTATGGGATGCCTTGTTTAAGATTACATGGCATGTTATTATACTATGCTTGTCATGCAAAGCATTATGGAGTTTACCCTTATTCAGAAACCATAGTAGAGTTTAGTGAAAAATTAGAGGGTTATGAAACTTCGAAAGGAACAGTCAAGTTCCCCCATTGTAAGAAATTGCCCAAAAAGCTCATCACCGATATGGTTAAATATCGGGTAAAACAGAGCAAGGATAAGGCGTTGAGAAAATTAGCGCAGAAAAAAAAGTCCTAACTTTTCCTATTCAAAAAAATATGAAAAAAATAATTTGAAAGTATTCGGTATAAATCTATATTTGTATACTCTACTAATTTTATAGACTTAAAAAAACATTATGAGTACGAAAACATTATTGCAAAAAGAAAACAGTGCTGTACACAAGGAAGTAATTGAAGCGAATCAGCACTATGCTGCAAATTTTGGCGAGAAGGGTAACCTCCCCTTACCTCCAGGAAGGAGATTTGCCATTTTAACGTGTATGGATGCACGATTGGATCCAGCAAAATATGCTGGACTATCTGAAGGAGATGCGCATGTAATTAGAAATGCTGGTGGCAGAGCAAGTGATGATGCTATTCGTTCCTTGATTATTTCAAATAAACTGTTGGGAACAGCGGAATGGTTTGTTATTCATCACACAGATTGTGGGATGGAATTATTCACGGATGATATCATCAGGTCGCTATTATCAAAAAGTTTAGCAACTGCTACGGTGGATGAAAATGGTTGGAGAAATGTAACGGAAGAAGGTGGATCAGATGAAGCGAAGCATATTTCCTTTTTGACGATCAGCAACCTTGCGGGCAGTGTTGTGGAAGATGTGAAGCGTATCAAAGACCATCCGTTGGTTCCTCAGCACATTCCAGTTTATGGCTATATCTATGATGTAAAAACTGGTAATCTTATTGAGGTTCCTGAAGCAACCACGATAGGAAGAGCTAAATAATGTAAGATTAAGGATAATACTGGTAAACCTATAAAAGCAGGTTATCAAAGATCATTAATCCTCCCTGGAGCGTAATTTTCAGGGAGGATTTTTAGTTTCGGGATAAATTGGGTAGTTTCTTTTATATAAAAAGGAAATTCCTTATTTTTGCCACCCCTAACGGGAAATTCCTCAGTAGCTCAGTTGGTTAGAGCATCTGACTGTTAATCAGAGGGTCACTGGTTCAAGTCCAGTCTGAGGAGCGAAAAAAGCGGTTGAAAAACCGCTTTTTTCACCTGCTTGTGTTGTCTCTTCAGACAACTTTTGCAGAATGAAAAGAGAGTTTGTTTTTTGGAAAGATTACTTCTTAGCTTTTTTCAAATCTTTAGATGAAGACAGTAGAAGTAAAGTATTGTGGATGCTTAAAACTATTGAATCGCTTCCAAAAATTCCATCGAAATTCTTCAAACATATTGAAGGGACAAATGGACTTTTTGAACTCAGAATTTCCTGGGAGGGAAAAGCTTATCGCATTTTTTGTTTTTTTGACAAAGGGAATAAAATCATTTTATGCAATGGCTTTATTAAGAAAGATCAAAAAACGCCTAAACAGGAAATCATAAAAGCAATTAAAATCAAGGAGGAATATCGATATGAAAACGAAAAATAAAAACCTAACATCACTTGATGAATTTATTGATAATCAATATGGGAAACCTGGTACATCTAAAAGAGAAAAATTTGAAAGGGGCTTTGAAGTTTTCAAAATAGGATTCATATTGGAAGAAGCTAGAAATAGTCGCGGTATGACACAAGAAGAACTTGCGGCGAAATGCGGAACCAACAAATCGTATATTTCAAGAATTGAAAACGATGCATCAGACATAAAACTTTCAACGCTGATTAAAATTATAAAAACGGGTTTAGGAGGCGAGTTGAAGCTGATTTTGAAATAAATATTTTTTTGAAGAAATATTTTATAAGACAAGCCATCCCGATTAATCGGGATGGCTTTTTCTTTGTCTATCAGTGAGTTAGGGTAGCTTCATCTTTGTATATTTACATATGAAAAATCTAATCCTATTATTATTGACTTTTACAATCTGTGTAAGTACTTTGGCTCAAAGCCAAAACGAAAGAAAAGTGGCAACCACCCAAATAGAGCTTTTTAATAAAATAGCCAATCTTGATAGTTCATTATTTGCAGCATATAATTCAAAGAATCTAGATTTGATGAAGACCTATTTTACAAGAGACCTTGAGTGGTATCAAGATAATGGCGGACTTATTGGTTTTGAAAAGGTTTTTGAAAATTTCAATTCCATATTTAATAGAGATTATGATCTTAAAAGAAATCTTATCAAAGAGAGTTTAGAAGTTCACCCTATTGAGGGTTATGGGGCAATAGAAATTGGCAAGCACCAATTCAAACACATTGAAAATGGCAAACTTGAAATAGGCACTTTCAAATTTTTAATGATTTGGAAGAATGAAAATGGCAACTGGAAAATTTCAAGAGTAATTAGTTATGACCATTAAATCAGCCCTTAAATTTTCAACTAGTCATATACTCAATCATCACAGTATAGTAGCATCTTACGACTCTAAGAGGAGTGGATATAAACATAAAACGGTTAGACTTATATAGTGTAAACCTGTTTACTTAAACTCTTTTAAGAATTGAAAAGGGGATTATTCTTAATAGGTTGGCGATTAAATTCCACCTCTTTGTGATATAAACGACTTGCTTCTTTTGATTGATGGCTTCAAACATTTGTTCAGCAGCTTTGTGAACTGGGGCAACCCAAAACAGACCGTCACCTTTCGCCATGGCAGTATCAACAAAACCTGGACGAACATCTGTTATGGTAATTCGTGAACCAAAAATTTTTACATTTAATCTTAACCCCTCCAAGTAATTGATTTGATAAGCCTTTGTAGCATTATACGATGGAGCAATTCCATTTCCCCTAACTCCGGCAATAGAGCTAATGTTAACTAGATGGCCAGAACCCTGTTCTTTAAAATACCTCATCGCCCAATCTGCTATATAAGTAAACCCTTGTATATTAGTTTTAATTACATCGTTCTCAACGTCAAAATCCAACTCTTCATTTTCCTTACCGATACCAGCTGAAATAATCAATAAATCTAAACCCCCAATCTGATTAACTAGTTTATTACAAATTAACTCTAGGGTTGATAATTCTTGGACATCCATTCTCTCAAAGAATACCCGCTTTAAATCTATTTCCTTTAAAGATTGTAACAACTCATCTCTTCTGCCTGTTACTCCAACTACATAATCCTCACGCAAAAGAATTTCGGCTAGTGCTTTGCCAATTCCACTTGTTGCTCCTATGATGATAGCTTTTTTCATCTACATAAAAGTAGATAAACAAAATATGAATGCCAACTTCCTGCAATTTTACAGAAAGTTCAACCCCTTTAATTTCCTAATAGTCACAAACTCAATCAAAGCATTATTGCATCTTTCGTGGAAATGGAAAAAATCAATTCTTCATTAGTAGCTAAGCGCAATATGTGTTTAATTGGGGAATGAAAAAGTAGAGGGATCCGGGCAGTTATTGGCATAAAATAGAAGATCTCGTTGTGAACAAACGCCAGGATAATCACCTTGAAAACCCTGCATGTCTCGGATCAATTGAAAATGAAGATGCGGCGGCCATCCCCCATTTTCATCTTGTCTCCCCAAGTGGCAAAGTAGCTGTCCCGCAGCTATGGGTGACCCTACTTCAAGATGAACTAAATCGGCACTTGATAAATGTCCATATAAACTGTAGATTTTTTCAGCAGGATGGTATACAATAATCGTTGGACCATAATTTCCAGACCCATGATTAACCTGAACACTATGCACTTCTCCTTCTAATGGGGTAAAGACAGCTGTGCCTGCAGTTGTCCAAAAATCCATACCCAAGTGAATATTCCTGAAATCTGCAGAGGCAGTAGCAAAATTCTCATATGACTCATAGATAACGCGGTGTTCCAAGTATCCACCATAACCAATCTTTGTGCCTAATTTATTCACTATATAGTCGCAAAATGCAGAGACATTGCCATAAATAGATGGATTTAATTCCAAATTCTTGGTACTTAAATCAAGTACGACACTATTACTAGCAACCAAGGGTTCAGAAAAGAGGCGATGAATCATTATGGGAAAAGTTTTTTCAAATTAAGTGAAAATATCTTTATAGTCCACATTATACTTGTTATAAGGAGAATGGCAAGCAGTTAAAAATCATGTAGAGGAACCATCATCAATAATATTCTTTAGTTTGTACATCATTGTGCAAGTGGCGATGACTTTATAGACAAATGATAATGTATTTCAGCAGGAATATGATTTTTAGGTAAATTTTATGAGTAAGTGTAGATTTATTTCTCGATTTTAGATGAGATCTTGAAGCCCATAAATTTAAGAGTTGTATTCTATTTTAGGAAGTTCTCAAAAGTGATTGATAATAGATAAAGTGTATGGAAAGAAGAATATTTGTATTAAGCACATTAAAAACCATACCCCTTGTATTCCTTGCCCCTAATTTGTTGACTTCTTGTAATAAAGACGACGAGATCACACCGCCAAATGGGAAAACAGTAATTGTGATTGGTGCAGGTATTTCAGGGCTTGCAGCCGCAAAAAAATTAAAAGATAAAGGCTTTAACGTAATTGTTTTAGAAGCACAAGAAAAAATTGGTGGAAGAATACGAACCGACCGAAGCTTGGGGATAGCTTTTGACGAAGGTGCAAGTTGGATCCATGGACCCAAAGGAAACCCAATCACAAATTTGGCCTCTCAAGCAGATGCAAATACCTATTTGACAGATGATGACAGCCTTAAAGTATTTGACAATAATGGAACGGCTTATTCTGATGCTTTTCTTGATGCCCAATATACACAATTTGAAAATGCACTAAATGCAGTTAGAAGCATAGGTACACAAAGTCAGAGTTTTCTAGAAGTTTTTAATTCGTTGTATCCCACACAAGAAAACAATAGACTTTGGAAATATATGTTATCTGCTTATTTAGAATTTGACACAGGCGGCGATATTTCAACATTATCCTCTAAATACTTTGATGATGACGAAGCATTTTCGGGCAAAGATGTAATTATCACCAATGGTTATGACAAAATAGCAAATTTATTAGGGCAAGGATTAGATATTAGATTGAACAGCAGAGTAACAGAAGTAAATTATACATCAATAAAATCTTTGGTTAACGTAAACGGAGATTCAGTTGAGGCAGATTATGTAATTGTTAGTGTGCCATTAGGTGTGTTGAAAAATAATAGCGTTTCCTTTAGTCCAACGTTGCCAATAGATAAACAAGGTGCTATTGAAAACACAAAAATGGGTAACGTCAACAAATTTCTATTTAGCTGGAATACTCCATTTTGGGAAACAGATGTTCAGTACATCGGCTATACGCCAGACACAAAAGGCAAGTTCAACTATTTTATGAATATGTTGAAGTTCTTGCCAACAACCAATAGCCTAATGACATTTGCTTTTGGTGACTATGCAACAGTTACAGAAAGTTTGAGCGATTCTGAGATAATTAGCGAAGTAATGGCTCAACTAAAAACCATTTATGGCAATAGCATTCCAAACCCAACAAATATGTTACGTACCAAATGGGGACAAAACATCAACACTTTTGGAGCATATTCTTTTGCACCAAACGGCACTACCTCAACCGATTTTGACACCATGGCAAAAGAAATAAACAATAAATTATTTTTTGCAGGGGAACATACCATAAGAGACTATAGAGGTACTGTACACGGAGCATACCTGAGCGGAATTAGAGAAGCAGACAAAATAATAGCATTATAAGTTGAAAATAGCTTGACATAACTTGGTGTCTAATTCAGGCAGACTGCTGTCTGATAACTAGAGGGCCTAAGGTTCAACTCAAGGCTGTAGCAAATTTTTGTCTTAATTTTACAAAAAATAATGAAAAGCATGCATTAGACGAGATGAGCCTATGTTATAATAAGTGGTTTTTACTAGTTTAACTCAACTGCTCTTTCGTGTATTTTCATCAACTAAAATCGAATAAAATGAAATCTCATTAGAGATTTTACTATTAAACTAGTTTATCATTGACAAATAAATATATCATAAGAAATATGACAAAAAATTTATTAACTGCAGTTTGTTTTTCTCTTGTCATCACAGGAATTCTCTCTTGCAGAAAAGAAGAGCCTATCAAAACAGTTGAAGATAAATTTCTTTATGTATTAACAAACAATGTCGACAGTAATGCTGTCTTGACGTATAGTAGAAATAGTTTAGATGGTTCTTTGGTATATCTTTCCAAAACAGGAACAGATGGAAAAGGTACAGGTTCACCATTGATGAGCCAAGGTCCAATTACTATTAGCCATGACAGAAAATGGATTCTTGCAGTTAATGCGGCTAGCAATACCATCAGTGCTTTAAAGGTTATTAATGAAGGTTTACAGCTTACATCTACTATTTCTTCCAATGGTAGTAAGCCTATAAGCATAACATGTTTTAACAATCTTGTTTATGTTTTAAATGCTAATGATAATGGAAAAATTGCTGGGTATAATTTATCAGATGCCGGTATCCTAACACCTATTGAAAATGGAGGGACAATATTGGATACAATCGCAACCAACCCAGCACAGATTTCATTTTTACAAGATGGCAAAATGCTGGCTATCACACTTAAATCAACCAATAAAATTATTGCGTTTAAATTGAATAGTGATGGAACTCTAGGAGAAAAATTTTCCATCGACTCCAACTCTCCAAGGCCTTATGGTTTTGCAGTAGGAAATCAAGGCAATATTTATGTGAGTGAAGCAGGACAGAGTGCCATGAGTGTATATAATGTAACCCTTACAGGTATTACTTCTGTTGCAGGACCATTCCTTACCAATCAGGTTTCAGCTTGTTGGGCTGCTACTACTCCAAATGGTAAGTATGTTTATATTCTCAACGCAAACAGCAATAGTGTTACTGGATATACAATTAATTCATCATCTTCTTTTACAATAATGCAACCCAGTGGCATCACAGCTACGACTGGAATAAAACCACTTGATATATCCATATCAGACGATTCTAAGTTTGGCTATGTACTCAATTACGACGATCAAAGTATTCGTGTATTTAACATTACCTCAATGGGAGGGTTAGAAAAAATAGAAGATCGATTCAATCTTCCTTCAGGTTCAACAGGCATTGCAGTAAAATAGTTGGAATAATTTTATTGATTAGTTCATATGGCTTTTCTTTATTGACTAGTGACTTAAGGCTAGTTGCAACAAAAAATATACCTAAATTGTAACTTTTAGATAAGTTATTTGTTTAAAAAATAAATTCTGTTCTCATCAGCGTCTATTGTGAATTCAGTTAAAACTAAACATAAAATGAAACTGTATTTTTTAACCCTCTCGTTGTTTCTTGCAACGTTTTCATTCGGGCAAAATGAAACTAAATCAACTAGTGCTAACAAAGCTCATGCACTTTCAAAAGAAAATGGAATAATGGCATACAAATATCCTGAAACAAAAAAAGAGAATATCGGCGCTGACACGCTTTTCGGACAAATTATCAAAGATCCCTATCGTTGGTTAGAAGATGATCGTAGTAAAGAAACTGAAAATTGGGTAGCTCGTCAAAATGAGTTCACCTATGATTACCTGAATAAAATTCCTTTTAAGAATAAAATCAAGGATAGACTTTCTAAATTATTGAATTTTGAAAAACTAAGTGCCCCATTCACTGAGGGTGGTGTTAAATACTTCTACAAAAACGATGGTCTTCAGAATCAATATGTATTGTATTCACAAAAAGAAAATAAAGACGCTACCGTTTTTCTCGATCCGAATAAATTTTCTGCTGATGGAACTACATCACTTGCAGGAATAGCATTTTCTAAAAACGGCAAACTTGCCGCATATCAGATTTCAGAAGGTGGAAGCGACTGGAGAAAAGTGATCATTATAGAAGCTGAATCCCGAAAAATTCTAGATGATACACTTATAGATATTAAGTTCAGCGGACTTGCATGGAATGGGAACGAAGGATTTTTTTACTCTAGCTACGATAAACCAAAGGGAAGTGAGCTATCAGCAAAAACTGACCAACACAAACTTTATTATCATAAACTAGGTACAAAACAGAAGGACGACAAATTGATATTTGGTGGTAGCATCGAACAAAAAAGAAGGTATGTAGGTGGCTCTGTTAGCGAAGACAATAAATACCTAATCATATCTGCATCACAATCCACTTCTGGTAATGAGTTATATATTAAAGATTTAACTATAGAAAATTCCCCTATTGTTTCTATAATTAATGGATTTGATACAGACAGCTATATACTCAACAACATTGGCACCAAACTCATTATTGTTACCAACAAAAATGCTCCGAATCAAAAAATAGTTACTACTGATGTATCTATGCCAGGTGCCGAAAACTGGAAAGACTTAGTTCCCGAAAAAGAACAAGTACTTGAACCATCTATTGGTAGTGGATTCATTTTTGCCCATTATATGGTTGATGCAACTTCCAGAGTTGAACAGTATGACTATGAAGGAAAACTGATCAGAAAGATAGAACTACCTGGTATAGGCTCTGCGTCTGGCTTCGCAGGCAAAAAAGAAGAAAAAGAATTGTATTATAGTTTTGCCAATTACAATACACCTTCATCAATATACAAGTTTGATCCTAAAGATGGAAAATCAATTCTCTACTGGAATCCAAAAATTGATTTCAATAGTGCCGATTACGAGTCTAAACAAGTTTTCTACCAATCGAAAGATGGTAGCAAGATACCAATGATCATCACACACAAAAAAGGACTGAAGCTCAATGGAAAAAATCCTACTATCCTCTATGGCTACGGCGGATTCAATATAAGTCTGACCCCGAATTTCAGTACTACTGTCGCGGTATGGCTCGAGATGGGTGGAGTATATGCTGTTGCGAACATTAGAGGCGGCGGTGAATATGGGAAAAAATGGCATGATGCTGGAACTAAAATGCATAAACAGAATGTATTTGATGATTTCATTTCAGCAGGAGAATACCTAATAAAAAATAAATATTGCAGCAGTGAATACCTTGCTATCAATGGCGGATCAAATGGCGGCTTGCTGGTTGCGGCAGCCATGACACAACGTCCAGAACTTTTTAAAGTTGCTGTGCCGGAAGTAGGTGTGTTGGATATGCTACGTTATCACAAATTTACAGCAGGTGCAGGTTGGGCATATGACTATGGCACAGCCGACGACTCCAAAGAAATGCTCGAATATCTTTTAACTTACTCTCCTGTTCACAATGTAAAATCATCTGTGAAATATCCTGCTACCCTTATCACCACCGGAGACCATGACGATCGTGTTGTACCTGCTCATTCATTTAAGTTTGCTGCGCATCTTCAGGAATCAGGCAGTTCGGATAATCCGCTATTGATAAGGATTGAAACTAATGCAGGTCATGGTGCAGGAAAGCCGATATCGAAAATAATTGAACTGGAGTCAGATATATATGCTTTCATTTTGTTCAATATGGGTATCAAAAACCTATAAAATATAAATTGATATTATTGAGTAAAGTCTGCGCTATTTAATACCTAGAAGTATATACTTTGAAGGCCTAACTTTTATGTTTTATGGATAAGCTAGTTCAATTCCTTAAAATGTATCGAAAAGAAGTAATCGTGGGGGTATTGGCATTTCTATTCTTTATATTCAGAGATCTAATAAAGTCATTTTTGTAAACGTGCAGTAAGTCCGATCCTTTAACTCTTAGCAACTAAAATGTAGAAAACAGAAAACAACGATTACTATGAATGAGAACGAGAAATTAAATGACATTTGGACCTCTAGATGGAATGAAAGATATAGTAAAGAAGAGTTTGCTTATGGTGAAGAGCCAAACAATTATTTAAGAGATCAATTAATGAAATTACCTGTAGGGACAATTCTTTTTCCTGCAGAGGGTGAAGGACGAAATGCCGTTTTTGCAGCTAAACTAGGTTGGAATGTTGTTGCATTTGATATAAGTAATGAAGGGAAAAATAAAGCAATGAAACTTGCAGAAAAAAATAATGTAACCATCGACTATAAAGTTGGAGAACTAGAAAAATTGAATTTCGAACGTGAACAATTTGACGCAATTGCTCTTATCTACGCACACTTTACAGCGAACATTAAATCGTTATACCACAAAAAATTTGATGGCTTTTTGAAGAAAAACGGAACAGTCGTCTTTGAATCGTTTAGTAAAAAACATATAGATTATGTGACAGCAAATGAAAAAGTGGGTGGCCCGAAAGATATTGAAAGCTTATTTTCAATTGACGAGATAAAATCGGATTTCCCGAAATATACAATTATTGAATTAGCAGAACAGGAGATTGAGCTAAATGAAGGACTTTACCATAATGGAATAGGATCAGTAATTAGATTTGTGGGACAGAAAAAATAATGTATAAGATTACTATGATCCCCTCTTTTTGAATTTTGATTTTCTAGTTGACAAATTATCAATTATCGCTTTATACTTATATTTTTTGATGGGAAAGGGAGCAGTAATAATAAATTTATCATACCCGCCAGATAGTACAGGAACAATAAGTTGTAAGTAAGATTTGAATATTTATTAAACTATGTTTAGTTTTAAAAATAACAGAACCAGAGAATACCAAACACATTTATGACAAGTTCACCATATCCTTGCCTTTGGTTTACAGAAGGAGCAAAAGAAGCCGCTGAATTTTACTGTGCAATTTTTCCAAACAGTAAGATTCTATCCAGCAACCCAATTGCTACTATTTTTTCATTAAACGATCAACGCTATATGGCTCTTAATGGAGCACATAAAAATAGCTTCACTGAGGGAGTTTCATTTGTCATTACATGTGAAAACCAAAAAGAAATTGATCACTATTGGAATGCCTTTACCACTGAGGGTGAAGAGGGTAAATGTGGATGGTGCAAAGACAGGTTCGGAATTTCATGGCAGGTAGTACCCGCTCAATTGGGACAATGGATGAGTGATCCCCAAACCGCACCAAAAGCTATGTACGCATTTATGCAAATGCGAAAATTTGATATAGAAACAATTGAAAAAGCTGTTG
Organism: Chitinophagaceae bacterium; assembly: GCA_947451935.1. Classification (GTDB taxonomy): domain Bacteria; phylum Bacteroidota; class Bacteroidia; order Chitinophagales; family Chitinophagaceae; genus Pollutibacter. Next base: position 66,685 of record CANGBH010000003.1, on the reverse strand, counting down.
CAGCAGAATAGCGTTCTTTGTTGCCGTCTAAAGTCATTTCTAGCTCTACTCTGTCATTAGCAGTACTAATCTGTAATTCCTATACTTCACTGTCATTCCCATTACTAATCTGTCATTCCCATTACTAATCTGTCATTCCGAGCGAAGCGAGGAATCTAAACCCCTACACATTAATCCAAGATTCCTCGCTCCGCTCGGAATGACATTTTGGTTATTATCTCCAATTACCTTGATTCCCACGATTTACTTGTCATTTCGAGCGAAGCGAGAAACCTCAATACACTAAGTATTAATCTTAGATTCCTCGCTCTGCTCGGAATGACATTTTTTGGGTTATTAGTTCCAATTACCTTGATTCCCACGATTTACCTGTCATTTCGAGCGAAGCGAGAAATCTCACCGCACTCTACTATACCTACTCTGTACAACACCGTTTGCATAAACCTTGGAATCAACACAAGAGAATTTCACTATACTGTCCAACTTCCCAAATAAAGGCACGCCTGAACCTATCAGCACTGGTATAGTTGTGATAATCATATCATCAATAAGACCTTCTCTCAAAAAAGACTGAATGGTTTTACCTCCATCAATATACAAATTAGCATAGCCCTCTTTTTGTATACTCACAAGGACGCTTAAAGCATTACCATTCACTAATTTTACTTTGTCTACTAGGTTTACAGGAATAGTTTCTACTGTTTCACTCCACACAAAAACAGGCTTACTGTATGGCCACTCTACTCCAAAAGCAAGTACAGTCTCAAAACTTTTACGCCCCATCAAAATCGCATCAATTTGATTCATGAATTGATAATACCCCATATCATCATTTTCTGGGAAAGGAAACGTATCAAGAAAATCAATCTTACCATTGGCATCAGCAATAAACCCATCCAAACTCGTGGCTATATAAACCTTATTCTGTCCACTTCTTTTCATACTATTCATTGATAAACTGCTATTTAAACAAATCGAATAAGCAAGCAGTAACAATTTTAATTGAAGCAGGTAGCGCCTCTTCAAATTCTGGATAGTAATAACTGCTATGCAGAGTAGGGAAATCTTTTTTCTGTTGGGTGAATGAATCTATTTTATTTTTCGTTTGAGTTCCCATCCATACTATATAGGATGGAATAGTATGATCTAACCCTGAATACATACCAAAATCTTCGCCAATCATTACAGCAGGGACCTCTTTCACGGCTGATGCTCCAATATGTTGAATAATACTCTTCTTCAGTTTCTCACCCATTACAGGATTATTATACACTGCTGGTATGGTCATGTCCAACAAGTCGTACTTCGGCAGCTTATCATCTGCTAGGCCTGCAGCACGTGCAAGATTATCTCCAATGGTCTTGATGCGATTTAAAATTATTGCTCTCGCCTTTTGATCAAATGAACGTATTGTAAGCTTCAGTTCAACTTGGTTAGGAATTACATTTCCAATCTCACCGCCATTAATAGCCCCTACTGTAATCACTGCTGGATCATTAGAAGAAAGATTTCTACTAACAATACTTTGTAGTTCAGTTATGAAGTTGGCTGCCAATAAAATTGGATCAATAGTTTTATGGGGTGCCGCGCCATGCCCCCCTTTACCATACAAAGTAATATTCATCATATCAACACCAGCCATTGCGTAGTTATTACAAAAGCCAGCGGTACCGGCCTCTAGTTCAGAATTATCATGTATTGCAAAGAGGAAATCTGATTTAGGTAATTTGCTATATTGATTAGATGATAAAACCCTTTTTGCACCTTGAGCAATTTCCTCAGCAGACTGTGCAAGAAAAATTATAGTACCACTCCAGCTCTTTCTGTTTTGGCTAAGGATCGCAGCAGCTGAAAGCCATGTAGCCATATGAAAGTCATGTCCACATGCATGCATGACTGAAACGGATTTCCCATTTTGTTGAACAAGTTGAGTACTAGCATAAGGCAGACCAGTCGACTCTTTTACAGGAAGACCATCCATATCTGTTCTAAATAAGACAACAGGACCATTCCCGTTTTTCAACACAGCCGCAAAACTGTGTAATCCTAAGGAGTCTATAATGGTGTATCCAAAATCAGAAACAATCTCTTTAAGATAGGTTGAAGTCCTCTCTTCTTGAGAGCTCAACTCAGGATTGGCATGAAGGTATTTATACCAATCAAAACATTTTTCAGTGTTGTTTTTGAGCCATTCAGATGAAGGACTTTTAATTGACTGAGCTTTTGATGCAATGACCAAAAGCGTTAAAGAGCATACCAATACTTGTTTTATATAATTCATAGTTGAAGATTCGGTTGAATAAATTCTTCTTACTCGCAAGGTAATTCAATAGACCTACACATTATTAGAAACCAGCGCGTTTTACTGAGAGAGGGTGATTACGAACACCTGTTGAAAAAACAATAAACACACAATCTACTTTACCTGTATTTGTTCCATTATGCCATGTTCCAATTACTTCAGCGTAGGCCGATCCTGCTTTCATTAAAAATGGAGGATATCCTTTTCGTTCCACAGTCAACTCCCCTTGTATTAGATAACCATACAATGGATAATCATGCATATGCCAATCTGTTGAAGCACCTGGGGGTAGAATAACTTTAGCAATTGTCGTTTCAGTAGAATCACCACTGGGATAAACTAGTTTTTGTCCCGCGTAACTTGTATCCGTTTTTAATAGTGGCTCTATGACTATTTTATAATTAGATTGACTATATCCGGCAAAAAAAAGTGAATTGAATATTATAATTAGCAAGAGCTTTTTCATACATAGCATTAGATAAAAACTAAATATAGTTCACTCAAAAATATTGAAATTCTACCCAATAGGATTGATACATTGAAAGTATAAAGTTCAATCATTTTAATTTCAAGTAGCTGACTATAAAAACAGATAACCTGGCACTAGAATTATGCATTCCATATTTATTTAATTTATAAAATATTGATTTTCAATACAATGATCGAATTTACCTGTTACCCTCATTCAATTAAATCTAATAAATAAAAATAAAAGGAGAATAATAAAATTCATTAAAACTCAATGGAAATAGGGAATAGTAAAGATTTAATATTATTTTGCTTAGGTAATTTTAAATGATTTTTATGAAAAAGAGCCTGACTACACTTTTGTTCATTGCCTTTTCGTTGACGATGTTCGCTCAATCAAAAGAAAAAGATAAATCTAAATCGTCAAGTTCAGATACTACAAAAGTTTGTAAGTCATCTAAGTCGGGAAAACATTGCTCGAAACCTTCAGACAAATAATTGAAAAAACTTATTTCCATATCATTACTTGCATTGATGCTATTCAATATAATTGGTTACAAATTTGTTGCCAATTATTTTGACGGAAAAGCTACGCGTGAATTGCAAGCATTATTGGATGAGAACAAATTCAAGGAATCCGAACTTATCAGCTTTAAACTTCCGTTAAGTCTGCCCTATTCTATTAACTCTAAAGAGTTTGTATCTATACAAGGTAATATTGATATCAATGGAGTCAATTACCAATACGTAAAAAAGAGAATATATAATGATACACTAGAAATACTTTGTGTTCCAAACGTCACAAAATCGCTAATCAAGAATACTAAAGATGATTTTACAAAGCAGATCAATGATATTGCAAATGCTGGAGGATCAAAAAAATCATCTAACAACCAATTCATAAAATTTTCTGTATCTGATTTTACTGAAGAAAATCATTTTACTATTTTCACTTGCCTTTATTTATCAAAACTTAAGCATAATTCTAATCACGCTATGGTGTCAAGTTTTGATTTCCTTCAAAGTGTAGAGCAGCCTCCAGAAGCTTAGTTTTTCAAACAATCTAGATCATATCCCTTTTACTGGGATAACTCTCTTGCGCACCCATGCATTAAAGCCTGTGTGCACAGTCAACTATAATCTCAACTTACTAAAATGAATTTAATAAAATTTCACAGGCACATTGCCCTATGTGTGGGCTTTGTAGTAACAATAGCATCATCTTTTGCACAAACAGATCAAGATGCGATTATGATGAATAAGAATCAATTTTGTACTGGATTGATGTACGGCACAGATAGCTGGAATAAATATTGGGAAGGAACAAATCATAGAGAAAATCTAAACTTAGGCACCATTAGCTCAAAGAGCCTTAGTGTGATGGGGAACTATGGCATAAAAGACAATTTAAACTTCTTATTTAATACCCCCTACATTTCAAACAAGGCAAGTGCTGGAACATTGCACTCAATAGCCGGAATACAAGATTTATCTGCATGGCTTAAATGGATGCCAATAGAAAAAGATTTGAAACACGGTACATTTTCTTTGTATGTATTAGCAGGTGCATCTGCCCCATTGAACGATTATATTGTTGACTATTTACCATTAGCAATTGGTTTTAAAAGCAGCACCGCATCAGGAAGATTAATGCTTGACTATCAATTAGGGGATTTTTTTGCAACTGCATCTGAAACCTATACAATTAGAGGCAATAGCCAAACAGAACGTAATGCCTATTACACAACTGTGATGAATTTATCGAATCAAATAGCCATGCCAGACGTGAATACATTGCATTTTAGAGCAGGATACAGAACAAGCTGGTTGATAGCAGAAGCTACTTTAACGGATACAAAAACACTGGGAGGTTTCGATATTACAAAAAACAACATGCCATTCCCAAGCAATAGAATGAATTCAACAAGTGTAGGAGTGAATATTAAATATGAAATTCCTAAAGTATTTGGACTCTCACTAATTGGTGGGGGGAATCATGTTATTCAAGGAAGAAATGTTGGACAATCAACTGCTTATTATGGTGGATTGTTTTACATCTTAGACTTTTCTAAAAAAGTCAAAAAGAAAAAAGAGTCAACCAATTCTTCAACTGAAAAAAAATAACATGAAACATCTCTATATAAAATCACTCGTTGCACTCTTTTTACTATCTCTTGCCTCTTGTAAAAAAGATATTGAATTTAGAACAGCTCATTTGCCCATACTCGAACCTAAAAATATCGATTTAGATGCGGGTAGTTGGAAAACAGTATTATTAACAAGACCAGACACATTTGCTATTGCCACTCCACTTGATAAAAGCAATGCAAATTATATTGCAGAACTAAATGAGATTAAAGGTTTTCAACGAAACCTGACCCAAGATCAATCTTCAAACATTAATTATTGGGCTGCAGGGGGCGTCTTGAGATGGAATGAATTAATCAGAGAACTTGTAGCAAAATATAATCTACCACCTTTTCAAAATGAGGATGGAACTTACCCAATCCCAAGTTCTGCAAATCCATTTGCATATCCATTATTCCCATTTGCAAATCCACCCTATTCAGCAAGAGCCTATGCGTATATAGCAGCAGCACAATATGATGCACTTGTTGCCTGTTGGCATTATAAGAAATTATATAATCGTGCTGCACCATATAATAATGATTCTAGCATCATTGCAAAAGCTGGCAAATCGAATTTGCCATCATATCCATCAGAAGCAGCAGTTATAGCTGGGGTTACAGCAGAGATGATGAAGCTATTATTTCCAACTGAAATTGCAGCTATCCAAGAAAAAGCAACTGCACATGAAGAAGCAACAATAATGTCTGGATCTGCCACTCGAAGTGATGTAAATGCTGGCGATGCGTTGGGAAGACAAATTGCTCAGGTTTTTATAGCACGGGCCAAAACAGATAAAGCAGGTAAGGCAGTTGGTACGCCAACTGACTGGGCAAATTTTGAAACAAGTACCATAGCAAAAGGTGAAATTCCTTGGATAAGTCAGGATAGTCCTAAAAGACCCGGCATGCTTCCTCTTTATGGTAATGTAAAGCCATTTTTATTTGATACAACTACAGCAAAGTCATTAGTTCCTCCTCCACCACCCTTGACTGGAAGTGATCAAATGAAGATAGAACTTGCAGAGGTACTTAGTTATACAAACAACCCGACTATAGAAAATCAACAATTGGTTTTGTTTTGGGGAGATGGTGTAGGAACGTATACTCCTCCAGGTCATTGGAATGCAATTGCTGCAGAAGATTTTATAACAAAAAATTTCAGTGAAGTAAGATGGGCAAGAAATTTGGCATTATTAAACATGGCCTTAATGGATGCAGGTATAGTGTGTTGGAAAACAAAATACACTTATTATAATCCAAGACCTTCACAATTAGATCCAAGAATCAAAACACTAACAGGACTACCAAACTTCCCTTCGTATATTTCAGGGCATTCAACATTTAGCGGAGCAGCGGCAGCAATTTTAGGATACATCATACCAGAGCGGGCTTCAGCTTATACTCAAATGGCAAACGATGCTTCTAAATCAAGGTTAGTTGGTGGATTACATTATAGATCAGATTGTGAAGTTGGATTAAGAGTAGGAAATGACATTGGTCAATATGCTATAGAAAGAGCAAAAACAGACGGAGCTAATTAAAGCTAGACTTTTAAAAAACCACCTATTCTGATAGTAGGTGGTTTTTTTATTTAAATTATAGGACTATTCGTTTATCAGTAGCTTCATCATAATATCAGTCTGTTCATCGTCGCCCAATATAAATAAGTGCTTGTCAAATTCAACAAACCCATTTTTTTTATAAAACTTAATCGCCTTCTGATTTTCCTCCCAAACGCCTAGCCATATATAATCATACTTTCCCTGCAAGGCAATGTCAACAGCATAATCATAGAGAAGCTGACCAATTTTTTTCCCTTGAAATTCTGCCAACACATAAATACGCTCAAGTTCAAGTCCTTTATCATCCATCAACTCAGTCTGAGCTGCCCCTTCATTTATTTTTAAATACCCAACAGCTGAACCATCTAGTTCAGCAAAATAAAACTGTGACGCTATATTATGAAGTTCGGCTGTAAGTTTTTCAGTTGAAAAACCATCTCTTAAATAATGATTCATATTCTCTTCTGTGTTCATATCAGAGAATGTCTCAAAAAATGTTTGACGCGAAAGTTGTTGCAATGCATCAATATCGTCTGTAGATAATTTTCTTATGTATACTTCAGCCATTCTATAAGTCAGTTAAATAACCCTGCTTTACGCTTACCTATATTTATGTGAACCATCACAATAAGGCATCTTTTTAGACAAGCCACACGTGCAATCATTTATGCCCTTCCCATCCATGATTTGATTCATGTATTTCTCAATTCTTGTCTCCCTTGTTTTGGATTGCTTAGGCGCTGAAAAAAACATACTATATGCTCTCTGACGTCCAGGAGTCAATGCTGAAAAAGCCTTTTTGAATCCTGAATTTTTATTCATCACCTGCTTTAATTCATCTGGTAAAATAATTTCACTACGATTTACTGGTTCAATTTTTAATCCAGCTTTTTCAGCCTTAATGGCTTCAATAATATACGACTTCAACGTAGCCTTCATTTTTATAATCTCCTGAAGTTGGGCAAATCTAATTTGTCGACCCGTTTGCGTATTCTCTCCTGGCTTAACCAAAATATTTTTATCGTCTTTTAATAATGCTCCATTAAAAAAGCCAAGGGCACAATACCCTTTAAAGGGTAGCAGAATTATAATATTCTTTCCCTCTGACATATAACATGGCTTTCCCCATTTCAACTCTTCAGTCAGATTACAGTCCAGAAGAATTGTTCTTAATGCAGACAATTCATCCTTCCATTGTTTGGCAGTAGCAAAAAAAACGTCAACAGTTGAACTCATAATACAAAGTTATTGATATAGAATTTATATCGAAAAATAAAAGACGGTCTATTCTATAAAATCAGTTAGAAAGAATCAATATTCCAATATCCAATACGTGATTCATTTCTTCAACAGGAATGATTAACGAACGCTTTATGAATGGCTTAATTGACTCTACAAACGGGTTTGTCATGATGCGTTGAGGAGTAGCAATAATTACGGTAGAACCTGCAGCAATAAAACATTGAATCATACTTAATAATGGAGTAAAGTCATCTGGATTATAATTAATATCACTCAACAAGACAACATCAGCATGTATATCATCTGATATGGCGTTCCAGTCAATACGCATAGATTTCGCATGAGGCAAACTCAAATGCGTAATATTTCGATCAATTAATTCTACTGCTTCACTAGAATAGTCGCTAATAATCAATTCAGCAACATGTGATGCAATTGAGAAAGAGGGCAGACCAATTCCTGAACCAATCTCCAAAACTCGTTTAGATTGAATCAGGCTAATTTCTGATTGTAGAAAAGTAGTCATCGCTTTAGATGATGGCCATACTTTAGCCCAGAATGGAAATGCAGTATTCTTATTCTGAATAATTGAATCCTCGTAAGTAGACTTAACCAGTTCCAGATCGGGTACATAGAGAGATAAACCATCATGAAAATCAACTAGGGATAGTGGATACATCATTCAATCAAATTAGAAAATGCAAGGTATTCTTTCCTAAGAAACTTTTTATGAAATGAATAAGATGAGTGCATCATTTTAATCACTTTATATATATTTACACTATGGCATTACTAACAGCTACACCAATTTTAGCGTTTCTTGATAAAGACGAAACCATAACATTTTATACTCAAATCGGATTTGAATGCAATGCAAACTGGGATGGCTATTTAATGTTTAAACGAGATAATATCAGCATCCATTTATGGCAATGCAACGACGAGAATATACCCAAGAACACTGGGTGTTATGTATACGTTGACCAGATTCAAGATCTCTATCAGGAACTATCAAAACTAAACATCATTCATCCAAATGGAAAATTAGAAACAAAGCCTTGGGGGATGAAGCAATTTAGTATTCTCGATAATAGTGGTAATATTATTCATTTCGGACAGAACATCAATTAATCCATTCAACAAGAAACAATAGAAAATATTAGATGTGTTAGAAATATCTAATTATTTTCACCGCATATACTATAACCATTAGATTACGTTTATGACAACTCCATCAACTTCAAAGAATTCAGCCAGAAGAGTATTAATTGCTAGTTTAGCTGGCACCACCATTGAATTCTTCGATTTCTATATTTATGCCACGGCCGCCGTATTGGTATTCCCAAAACTTTTCTTCCCTAGTTCTAATCCAACAACCGCAACGTTAGAGTCGTTAGCCACATTTGCACTAGCCTTCATCGCCAGGCCCTTTGGTGCTGCCTTATTTGGCCATTTTGGTGATAGGATTGGCCGAAAAGCCACACTGGTTGCCGCATTGCTTACGATGGGTTGTTCCACGTTTGCGATCGGATTATTACCGGGATATGATTCAATTGGAATTTGGGCTCCACTGTTATTGGCCTTACTTCGATTTGGACAAGGGCTTGGATTAGGTGGCGAATGGGGTGGCGCAGTTTTGTTGGCAACAGAAAATGCACCTGAAAAAAAGAAAGCATGGTATGGCATGTTCCCTCAGCTTGGAGCACCACTTGGGTTCATTTTTTCGACAGGTATATTTTTAGTTCTTGGGAAAGTCCTGACAGACGATCAGTTTCATTCATTCGGCTGGAGAATACCTTTCATCGCAAGCGCCATACTTGTTGGTGTAGGCTTATATGTTAGACTAAAGCTTATCGAAACACCCGCCTTTTTGAATGTATTAGAAAAGAACGAACTGGTTGAGATTCCCTTTCTACAAGTTTTCAAGAAACATTCAAGGGTATTAATTTTAGGCACATTTTCATGTGTAACAATCTTTCTTTTTTACTACTTGATGACCGTTTTCTCCTTAAGTTGGGGAACATCAGCATTAAAATATACTAGAGAAGGATATCTATTGACACAAGTAAGTTCAATGCTATTTTTTACAGGCGGTATTTTGATATCTGCGGCACTTGCTGGAAAATATGAAAGAGTAACTGTTTGGATTTATGCAAACATTGGAATCATACTATTCGGTTTCTTGTTCAAATACCTTTTCATTACTGAAAGTTGGGATTCAATCATAGTATTCCATTACATCGGCTTATTGCTGGTTGGATTAACTTATGGAATAATCGGTACGGCGTTAGCTGAACTGTTTCCAGCGCCAGTAAGATATACAGGTGCCTCGTTGTCATTCACCTTAGCAGGTATCTTAGGTGGTTCACTTACTCCATTTATTGCTACTATGTTGGCGAAAACCCATGGAATAGACTATGTAGGCTACTTGCTTTCTGGAACAGCTATCATAACATTGATTGCACTTTTTCTAGCTAAATCGGATATGAAAGAAGTAAAGTAAATACTTCTAGTAGTGAAATTTATTCAAAACTAGTCTAACAGCACTTATTAAAAAGTGAACAGTATAGGCATGTATCAATTCAATAGATTGGCTATGCCGTGTTTATCCTCTTAGTAAACTCCTATTGAGTTCTTTCAGATTTCTACAACCACTTAGAGCCATGCCTAGATCAAGCTCATCTCGAAGCATCGACAATGCTTTCTCAACTCCTTGCTGGCCACCAGCAGCCAAGCCCCATAGCACAGGTCTTCCAACCAAAACAGCCTTTGCACCTTGAGCAAGTGCTTTCATTGCATCTGTTCCTCTACGTATGCCACCATCCATAAGAACAGTTGCTTGATTGCCAACTGCATCTACAATAGATGGTAGTACATCAATAGTTGCAGGCGCACTATCCATTTGTCTTCCTCCATGATTTGAAACCAGAATCCCTTTTACCCCATGAGCTAATGCTTTTTTAGCATCATCAGCTCTACATACTCCCTTTATAACAATGGGCAACTTTGTGATACTAGCTAACCAATCAAGATCTTTCCATTGCAATGTGGCATCAAGCATCCATGAAAATGATTGGCCAAGTCCTGCACCAGTTTGACCTTTAGCAATTCCATCTTGTTGATATTTCACCAAATTAATAGCAGAAAGTCCAGGAGGAAGATGAAAGCCATTTCTTACATCTCGCTCTCTTCGGCCCCAAAGAGGCGTATCTACAGTAACTACAAGCGCCTTAGCTCCTGCAGATTCTGCCCTAGCTACCAAATCACGCGTATACTCTCTATGCTTATTTATGTATAGTTGAAACCAAAAGGTTTTATTCGTTGCTTCTGCTACTTCTTCAATGGTGGTAGTAGAAAGGCTACTTAATGTCATAATGGTTTTTGCCTTTACCGCTGCTCGACCGGTTGCCAACTCCCCATCTGGATGTGCTAGTTTATGAAATGCAGTTGGAGCAACTAAAATTGGGAAGTCGACATGCTGTCCAAAAATAGTGGTAGAAAGATCACGTTTTTCTACATCCACTAAAATCTTATAATGAATTTTCAATTTTTCATAGGCTTCTCTATTTGCCTTCAACGTAGTTTCATCCCATGCACCACTTCGATAATAATCATATGCCATTTGAGGTAAACGCTCCTTTGCAAGTTGCTCTAATTCAAAAATATTCAAGGCATCCAAGGAAATATCAGGTTCTCCAAGACCAATGCTAGATTGAACATGAGCCTGAACTTTGTTACTTACTATTGTCCCTGCAGTTAGGCCACCTGCAGCCATGAATGTTCTTTTCAAAAAATCACTACGTTGCATAAAGTTAGTTTGTACTTGAAAAGTAAAAAGATATTAACTCAAACTTATTAAAAGTTATCCCCCACCTTTCATTAAGGGGTTCAACATAATATTGAATTCAATCAAATCAAGATTACATTCACCGAAGTATTTGATTCAACGGCATTAAAACGAAATACGATTGTCGAATAGACTTTCCTCATTACTCTTTTCTGCTATTCAATAAAATGCCGTTTAAAATAACTGGCTAGGACTAAAAAATCCTATCCCTCTTTCTATATTTCGCTTCATGTATAAACTGACCTCAGAAAATAAGTTCATTGATGTTTCCGATTATGGAAGGCCTATGGCTAATCTAATTGCTGAAAAATTAAAGACAACCAAAGTCACGGCGATTCATATTACTTTTCTATTTGGGGCTTCTGGATTGATGGCAATTTTTTGCATAGCAACAGCTCATTATTGGGCTGCAGGATTTTTTCTGATTTTAAAATCCATTCTAGATGCAGCAGATGGTCAACTAGCAAGAGCTAAAGTACAACCATCATTTACCGGAAGATATCTTGATTCCATATTTGATAGTCTGTTGAACCTACTCTTATGTTTAACTTTTTCATTGTTTACTAATTACTCCGTATTATGGGGGTTGCTTGCATTTATTTGCATACAAACGCAAGGAACAATATACAATTACTATTACGTGATTTTGAGACATAGTACAGATGGGGAAATTACTAGTCAAATATTTGAAACCTCCGTTCCTATAGCCTATACCGACGAGAGTCAAAACAAAGTCAACTTATTATTCAAAATATTCAGATTATTATATAGGCCATTTGACAGCCTCATCTACAGACTCGATCCTACTGCATCTAAAGGTCCTATTCTCCCTAAGTGGTTTATGACCTTGGTGTCATTTTATGGGTTAGGGTTTCAACTTCTCATCATGGCGGTACTTTTAGCGGCCGGATGGATTCATTACATCATCCCATTCTTTATTGCATACTCGATTTTAATTCCATGTATAATTTCTATTCGAAGAATAATCTTATAGTGACCGTTTAAACAGTATTGGTCATATATTTACGGTAAGGATAATCATCTCGATTTTAATTGATTTTAACAGGTGAAAAGATGCAAAAACGACTAACATCACTCGACGCATTTAGGGGATTCACGGTTGCTGCCATGATTATGGTTAATTTTCCTGGCAACGAAGAATTTGTGTTTCACACGCTACGACATTCCAAATGGAATGCGCTTAGTTTTACTGATCATGTTGCCCCCTTTTTCCTTTTCATTATTGGAGTATCGATCCATTTTGCCTACTCCAATAAAGTAGCTAATGAAAAATCAGCCCTTTACAAAAAAATTGCTTGGCGGGCATTAAAGATATTTCTCATTGGCATGTTTCTAAATCTAATGCCCACATTTGATTTCTCAGATATTCGGTGGACAGGAACCTTGCATCGAATTGCTATTGTCTTTTTCATATGTTCAATCATAGCACTTCATACAAGTTGGAAACAACAATTAGTTATTGTCATCACGCTATTGCTCGCCTATTGGTTTATCATGATGGGCATCCCATATCCTGGCGAAGGAAAAGTGATGCTTGAGCCAGGAAAAAATATTGCAGCCTATATTGACTCTCTATATCTGCCTGGAAAAATGTGGCAAGTAACCTGGGACCCAGAAGGTATTTTAAGTATCATACCCACTTGTTGTACAACATTATTGGGAATGATTATAGGAAGAATTATAAAATCTGAAATATCAGTTAACCTTCGATTGAATTACCTTATGCTCATTGGAGTTATAATGTCTATACTTGGATACTTTCTAGGACTATCGTTTCCTGTAAATGAAAACATATGGTCAAGTAGTTTTGTGCTAGTCACTGCAGGCTTCGCGTGCCTGATATTTGCTTCGATGTATTTCGTATTCGATGTACTACCATATAGCACGTACTCAAAAATTGGAGTAGTGTTTGGAGTCAACGCGATTAGCGCCTACGTCTTGGGAGATGTATTGGCTTTGATTTTTTACAGCTTGAACATAGGAGGTAACACACTCAACATGCACTTCTTCAATTACTTTACTTCATTGGGCATGATTCCTGAATTAGTTTCATGGATCTATGCATTATTATTTGTTAGTATTGTATCCATCCCTTGTTGGATGCTTTACAAAAAAGGCATTTTCATAAAAGTATAATTCATAAAAAATTAAATAGCATCATGAAATCTTTACTATTCCGTGTTCAACTCGCAATCATAGCTACATTTCTTTTCCAATTGTGTGATGTCAATTATGCCATAGCTCAAGAAAAAAATTCAATATTCATTAACGGAGATGCACTTCCAGACGCACCTGAATTATCTCCTAGAGGTAACTATGCTGTTGGTGTACAAACGGTTGAGGTAATTCATAAAAATCAAATTGATGTATTGCATTCTATAGCAGGAGTTGATCCATTATACGATAGGCACCTAACACTAGAAATATGGTATCCTGCTCAAATCAAAGAAGGGAAAAAACAAGTAGTAACCTACCACGAAACGTTAGGTATATATAAAGACACTGCTAGGCCATTCATTCCATTTTCATTTTTAGGCAGAGCTGTTCGCAATGCGAAACCGGACCAATCCATTGGCAAGTCTCCCTTGATCATAGTATCACATGGTTATCCTGGCTCAAGACTTTTATTAACCTACCTTACTGAAAATCTCGCATCAAAAGGATATGTAGTTGTAGCCATTGGGCATACAGAATCTACGTATAGTGATCGAGCAGGTTTTCATAGCACATTACTTAACCGAGCGAAAGACATCCTATTTGTATTAAATCAAGTAGCAACATGGAGTGAAGTTGGAAGCAAACATCTCTTATCCGGAATTGTAGATGCAAACAATACCGGTATCATTGGATACTCAATGGGTGGCTATGGGGTGCTGAACGCTGCTGGTGCAGGTTACAGCAAAAAACTAGACACCATGTTTGCGCAACTATCTGGTGGAAGTCATGCCATAAAATCGCGCATTACAAATGATCCTGAATTTAATGAATCGTATGATCCAAGAATAAAGGCAGTTGTAGCCTTTGCCCCATGGGGAATGCAACGAGGTGTTTGGGATGCAGAAGGATTAAAAGGGTTGAAAGTTCCTACGTTTTTCATTGCAGGAAATTTAGATGATGTATCAGGATACGAAGATGGTATCAAAGCCATTTACCGTGGAGCCACAAATTCAAATCGGTACTTATTAACGTATATGAATGCACGTCATAATGTAGCACCAAATCCTCCCCCAGCGGCTACCCTAATGCCCGGTGTTAATTTCAATGAATACGGACACTATGCTGAACCATCATGGGATGAACATCGAATTAATAATATTAATCAACATTTCATCACAGCCTTTTTGGGTATTGAATTGAAAAAAGAGTCCAATGAAAAATACCTTACCATTCAGGAGAATTCTAATGAAAAAACGTGGACTGGATTCAAGCCACGATTTTCAACAGGAATGGAATTGTTACATGCTAAACCAAAACAAGACTAAATCGATTCAACGTAGTGTTTGAAGTTGTTTAAGATCGTCTGCCATCCCATTTGTTGAAGCTCAAATGAGTTGACTTCTTCTGGCTCAAATATTTCTGTTATATTAGTACCATCTGGTGTTTCTTCAAAAAGCACAGACAGCTCACGTCCATCTCCCAATACTATATCTATAGATTGAAGTTGGTTGATTTTTACAAATGTTCCCCAAAAATCGAAGTTTACTGACCCATCTTTAGCAGCCATGATATAGTGAAATTCTCCACCAACCACAAAAGAGTTGGTTGCATTAGGACAATGCCAGTCATTACTTGCAAAATTCCATTCCTGAACATGTTGAGGGGTTGTCCAACAGTCCCATACTGTTGATATCGAAGCGTTAATCTGTGATGAAACAGTGATTTTATTCATTAAGTCTTTTGAAAGTAAAGATATATAATTGCCAAAAAATCATGTTGAATAAAAATATGAAAATTCAGATGTTAAATTGATTTTATGATTAAATACTTCTTAGTAAGAAGAATATAATTTGTAATTATTCAATACATTTATTTCTAATTAAATAAGTTTTATGAAAAGAGTAATTATCGTGCTCCTCATTTCCATTATATATTTTTCCTTCATCCCTAAAGAATTAACATGGGTTGCTATAGGAGATTCAATCACGTATTTAAATGATCATCAGGATGAAACTGGAAATCGCATCACAAAGGGTTACATGACTCAAGTGGTCGAAAAGCTTCCAAATATACATTACATCAATAAAGGGTTTAATGGTTGGACAGCCACAAACATCGCACATGAGATTGAAAAACTTGGAATTCCAAAAGCGGATGTTTACTCTGTTTTTTTGGGTACCAATGATTGGTGGGGTGGAAAACCTATTGGTTCATTCAAGGATTATGAAAGTAATACAGGAACAAATACCATATATGGGGCATTCAGGGTCATAATAGATAAACTGCATTCTTTAAATAAACAAGCAAAAATTATACTGATCACTCCAATGCAACGAGTTGATTTTGTTTACATCAATGATTTTGAAAATAACGCATACGGTTCATATAGAGAAAAGGATGGGCAACAACTCGAAGCAGTGGCAAATGCTATTGCTGACATTGCACAACATGAAAAAGTTGGACTGGTTGACCTATACCATAAAAAGGGAATGGATCATGCAAAACTTGTACACTTTAAATGGCTGAAAGATCCTTCTACAGGAGCCTATAAAAAATACAAATACCCAGATTTTATTGATGTTCCATTCAATACTGCAACAGATGAATATCCATACCCAGAGAAAGCCATACAGCTAACGTATGATGGGCTACACCCATCTAACAAAGGGTATAAACGTATTGCACAAGACCTAATCAGAGAATTCCAAAAAATAAAATAAAAGCATGACGCATTCCGTGTTCTTTACACTTAGGTATCCTAAAAATTCTGTTGAAGAAAAATTATTTTTCGAGGCAGTAAATACGCTAATCGCTATTCCAGGTATACTAAATTTCCAGTGCGTTAAACAAACAAGTCAGAAAAATGATTTTGATTACGGAATAATCATGGAATTCAATGCCCAAGAAGAATATGACTACTATGCAAGTCATCCCTTACATAGTGATTTTGTTCAACATCATTGGATTCCATCCGTGGAAAAATTCATGGAATTAGACTTTGAAAAAATAACTAAGAGAAACGGTTAGAACTAAAATAAAAATGAGCTAGGCAGGAACAACACCTTTCCTCAATATTAAATTTCCACAACGGGCAGTTTCACCTGTCAACACGATACAGTATGCGTTCCTAGAACGTTCAATAAAATCTAATCGTTCAACAATTAACGCCTCTTTACCGCCATCTGGATATTCTTTTACCTTATTAATGAAGGCTTCCCATATAGGTGGGTCTGTGGCTTGCTTAACAGCAGGATGCATGATTATCAATGAATGCTGAGAAGCATAATCAAGTGGGAATAATGGAAGTATTGCATCCAATAAAGTAAGAATAGAACCACATGCATCATAGCGAATCAAATTTTTTGCTTTAGAAGCAGCAGGAAAATTTCGATCACAAAAGACGATTTCATCTCCATGACCCATCTCCATTAAAGTCTTTAGCAACTCTGGAGAAATGATTGGGTTTATTCCGTTTAACAAGGGATAAGTTTTAAATTTTATTAAAATATAAGAGAAATGAAGTTATGAGAATTAAGATGAATTATGATCATGTAGTCGAACATTTTAATGAAGATTGTGATTAACTCGATAAAAATGCTTAACATTAATAATCGAATCACTCTTGTCTCATAAACTATAAAACGATGAAAAAAATATTAACTCTTTGCTCCTTTTTAATCATTTCATTTGCTCACACTATAGCACAAGAAAAAATAAGTTCTACTTCCCAAATACCCATTCTAGCATGGTATAGTATTCCAGCTACTGAGACAACGGTTGCACGATACCAAGAAATGAAAGATGCAGGAATTACCCATCAATTCACTGGATTTCCAGATATCGAGTCCATGCAAAAAGCATTGGATGTTGCAGCAAAAGTGGGAGTGAAAATGGTAGTCTCCTGCCCAGAATTAAAAACTGATCCAGAAAAAACAGCAAAGCGCTTCATGAATCACCCTGCTGTGGTAGGATATCATTTAATAGACGAACCATCAATGACGCAATATCCTGAACTTGGAAATTGGGCTAGAAGAATTCAGTCAGTTGATAAAAATCATTTCTGCTATGTTAACCTTTTTCCTATTATAGCAGATTCACCAAGACTTGGAACCAATAGCTATAGAGAATACATCAGCGAGTGTGCGAAACAAATACCGCTTCAATTTTTATCATTCGACAACTATCCTGTTTTGAAAGAAGAACTTCATGAAAGATGGTATGAAAATCTAGAAGAGTTTGCAGATGAATCAAGAAAAGCGGCAAAGCCATTTTGGGCATTTGCATTGACCACCAACTATGATGAGGATCACCTTACTCCGCAAACATTAGCTGCAATGAGGCTTCAGGTATATAGCAACTTGGCATATGGAGCTCAAGGTATTCAATACTTTACCTATTGGTCTGCCACTTCAGTTAATAGTCCATCTGTTGAAGATCAACGAGGCGCTCCAATCTCGGCCGCTGGAAAAAGAACTGTTGTCTATGATAGAATAAAACTCATGAGTGAGGAAATAAAAACCCTTTCAGGCGTTTTTCTTGGATCAAAAGTGGTTTGGGTAAGGCATACCGGGAAAGGACGAATTCCAATTGGCACTGTGAGGTTAACTACACTCCCAGAGCAAATCAAAGTGCTGGAAACAAATGGTGCCCCTGCACTAGTATCCTTATTAGAAAATGGAGATAACTATTTTTTAATAACCATAAACAAAGACTTTTTGCATAGCATCAACTTGACTTTTTATGGCGACAATACTGTGAAAAAAATACTTAAGGATGGATCAATAGTCCCAGCTAGTGCTTATGAAAATTCCTTAGAATTAGACCCAGGTGATGCAGCGATTTATATGTTCCCAAAGAATAAGAAATAAGAAAATACGATGGTATATAATTAAAAAAGCGGACTAGGTCCGCTTTTTTAATTTCAAAATGAAGTTTAATTAATTCCATCCACCGCCTAACGACTTATACATATTGGTCATTGAATTAAACTGACGCTTTTTAACATCAACTAATTCCAATTTAGAAGCTAATGCTTCCTTTTGCGCCATCAATACTTCCAAGTAATTAGCCTTCGCAGATTTGAACAATTCATTTGAAATATCAATTGACGCTGAACGCGTTTCAACTTCTTTAGACTTTAAAGCATATAACTGCTGGAGATTTTTAATGTTCGACATTTCATTTGACACTTCAACATATCCATTTAGAATAGCTTTCTGGTAATTGTACATTGCCTGTAACTGATACGTTTTCGCTTTGCTGAATTCAGCCTTGATGGCATTACGATTAATTAAAGGCGCTGTAAGATCTCCCAACAACGAAAATGCCAATGATTCAGGAGTAGTAAACAAATACGATTGCTTAAAAGCTTGGAACCCTAACAGTCCAGTAATTCCTAATGAGGGATAAAACTCAGCTTGTGCAACTTTTACATCACATTTAGTAGCAAACAATTCAAGCTCTGCTTGTTTAATATCGGTCCTATTCTTTAACAATTGAGATGGAATACCTGTATTTAATTGAATAGGCAGCTTTTCTAAAAAAGTTGATTTGTTGCGCATTACAGGTTGCGGATAACGTCCGGCTAAGAAATTGATTTTATTTTCGTTTTCCGTGATTTGCTGAAGTATATCATATTCCAAACTCTGTGAATTATATACCTGAGCTTCAAATTGCTTTACCGCTAACTCAGTTACCACTGAAGCTTGTTTCATCACCTTTACTATTTCCAATGCATTTTGCTGCAATTGAATAGTTTCTCGAATGATATCCAACTGGGTATCTAATGCTAACAATTCATAATATGAATTAGCAATCTCTGAAACCAAATTAGTTAGTACAAAATTTTTACCTTCAACCGAGCTGAGGTATCGAGCAAAAGCCGCCTTCTTTGCATTATGAAACTTACCCCACACATCCGCTTCCCAACTGGTTCTGAATCCAACGAAATAATCTCGCAACACGTCTGGCACTCGCTTTCCAGGAGTAATATCTGCCGAGGCATCACCCGCACCTTGAGATGTATAATGACCAACTTTTTCAACGCCCATACCCACTGCACCAGATACAGATGGAAGTAAAAATGACTTTCTAAATAGAACATCATTTTGTGCAAGTTGTATATCCTGCCATGTCATTAATACGTCCAGGTTATTTTTGAGTGCCGTATCTATCAAGGCAGACAAATTATTGTCTGAAAAGAATTCCTTCCATTTCAAGTCTGCCGAATTCGTAGTATCAGTATTACCGGTATATGTTACTGGTATTGGTTTGGCGTCTATTGATTGAACAATGGCAGGAAGTTTACAGCTTGAGTAAACAATGCAAATCAATAAAAAGACGACACCTTTATATTTATTCAATAGATTCATATTATTTTATTTCTTCAGTTAAAGGATTTTCCTCTTCATTTTCTACCATTGGATGCTTTTCAGAGATGCGTGCAAATATGTAGTATAAACCAGGAATGATTAAAACACCAAAGATTGTACCGAATAACATCCCCCCACAAGCTGCAGCACCAATAGTTCTATTACCAATAGACCCTGGACCTGTGGCAATTAATAATGGTATTAACCCAGCTATGAATGCAAATGATGTCATAAGAATTGGGCGTAATCTTACTGCAGCTCCAGCAATTGCAGCATTAAAGACACTTGATCCATTTGCATGCTTTTGTACTGCAAATTCCACAATCAAAACAGCATTTTTTCCCAATAATCCAATTAGCATTACCATAGAAACTTGAGCATAAATATTATTTTCTAGTCCTAATAGTTTCAACAATAGAAATGCACCAAAAATACCTGCAGGCAATGATAATATTATCGGAAATGGCAGAATAAAGCTTTCATACTGAGCTGCCAAGATTAAGTAAACAAATAATAAACATATAATAAATATGTAGATAGCCTCATTTCCTCTTGCAACTTCATCCTTTGAAATTCCAGCCCAATCGATTCCAAAACCTCTTGGTAGTTTATTTTTAGCAACCTCGGCAATTGTAGTTAAAGCGCTTCCACTGCTATATCCAGGAGCAGCACCACCACTAACTTGAGATGCATTATACATATTATGTCGTGTGATTTCTGAAAGTCCATACACTTTCTCCATCTTCATGAACGCAGAGAATGGTACCATTTCATCACGATCGTTTTTCACATATAACTTCATAATGTCTTGAGGCAATGATCTGTATTGTGGTAGCGCTTGCACCATAACCTTGTATTGCCTATCATACTTAATAAAACTGGTCTCGTAGTTACTTCCAATAAGCGTAGATAACGTACTCATTGCATTATCAATACTAACACCCTTTTGTTGTGCTTTATCATTATCTATATTCAGCATATACTGAGGGAAGCTTGCACTATAAAAAGTAAAAACAGAAGTCAGTTCTGGCCTCTTATTTAATTCACTCACAAAATCTTTACTTACAGTTTCTAACTTTTTGTAATCCCCACTTCCAGTCTTATCCAATAAACGAAGCTCGAAGCCTCCCGCAGCTCCGTACCCTGGAACGGCAGGTGGTGGGAAAAATTCAATGGAAGCACCTTTAATGTCCTTAGTTTTTTCTTCCAGCTCATTCATAACCTCTTGCATAGAATGTTTTCTTTCATCCCAGCTCTTCAAATTAATTAGACAGGTGCCAGAATTTGAACCAGTTCCTTCAGAAAGTATTTCATACCCAGCCAAAGATGAAACAGATTTAACATCTTCTATACTACTCGCAATTTTTTGTACTTGCGTGCTTACTGCATTTGTCCTTTCTAATGTAGAACCTGGAGGCGTAAGTATAATTGCATAAAAAACACCCTGATCTTCATTGGGTATAAAACCAGATGGAATTCTAGTGCTTAATTGCCATGTACCCAAACAAAATATAATTAATGAAATAAAAGTGATTACCCTTCTATTCACTATGATTGATAACACTTTTCTATATTTTCCTAAAACACGATTAAACCAATTGTTGAATCCGTCCAAAAATCGGTTCAGTAAATTTCGCTTACGCTTCACACCATGCGTATTCTTTAGTATAATCGCACACAATGCAGGAGTAAGTGTTAAGGCAATCACACCAGAAAGAATGATTGACGTAGCCATGGTTACTGAAAACTGGCGATAAAATATTCCTACTGGCCCAGACATAAATGCAACTGGTATGAATACGGCAGCCATAACGAGTGTAATCGCAATAATGGCACCACTTATTTCAGACATGGCAATTTCTGTTGCACGAAGCGGATCTAAATTTTCTTCTTCTATCTTCGCATGCACAGCCTCAACCACAACAATTGCATTGTCTACCACAATTCCTATTGCCAATACTAGAGCGAATAAAGTAATCAAGTTTAAATTGATGCCAAAAAATTGCATGAAGAAAAATGTTCCTATCAAGGATACAGGAACAGCAATGGCAGGAATAAGGGTTGAACGCCAATCACCAAGAAATATAAATACAACTAAACTAACCAATAAGAAAGCTTCTATCAAGGTATGAATTACTTTTTCAATTGATGCATCCAAAAATTTGGATACATCATAACTTATTTCATAATCCATACCTTTAGGAAATGAATTTCGTTTCACTTCCTCCATCTTTTCTTTAATATTTTTAATTACTTTACTCGCATTACTTCCATAAGATTGTTTTACGACAATCGCAGCTGAAGGATTACCATTTAATTTTGAATATAAATCATAATAAGCACTACCAAATTCAACATCTGCAACATCCTTGACCCGAAGTATTTGCCCATCTGCACTAGACTTAAGTATTATATTTTCATACCCTTCTTTAGTTGTAAATCTTCCAGGATACTTCAAAACATATTCAAATGTCTGAGCCTTCTTACCTGAGCTTTCCCCCGTTCTGCCGGGAGAAGCCTCTAAACTTTGCTCATCTAATGCTTTTAATACTTCATCAACTGAAACCTTATATGCCATCATACGATCAGGCTTCAACCATATCCGCATTGCATATTCCCTATTACCTAGAATATCAGCAAAGCCAACACCATCAATTCTTTTTAAATCAGAGAGTACATTGATGTCTGCGAAATTGTATAAGAAGTTAACATCCAAATTTGGATCCTTACTATAAAGATTTATGTACATCAACATGCTCTTCTCTTCTCTACTGATTTTGACACCTTCACGAACAACTATTGGTGGCAGTTTATTGATTACTGCAGCTACTCTATTCTGAACATTTACAGAAGCTAAATTTGGATCTGTCCCTAACTCAAAAACAACTTGTATGGTGGCTGTACCATCATTACCCGCATCCGAAGCGATGTACTTCATGCCAGGTATACCATTGATTGCTCGTTCAAGAGGAATTACAACAGCCTTAATCATCAACTCTCCATTTGCACCAGGATACTCTGCATTGATATTAACCTTTGGAGGCGAAATTGACGGAAATTGCGTTACCGGCAACTGTATAAGAGCAAGGACTCCTAAAAGAATAATTATGAGTGAAATTACAATTGATAAAACAGGTCTATGAATAAATTTATTGAACATATTTTTTCTTTAATTATAATTATAAGCCTTACATCTTTAAGGATAACTGTTCCATAACCTGAGCTGGAGAGATGAAGTCAAACTTTATTTTATCATCCTCCTTAACACTTTGAACTCCTTCTAAGAGAACTTTATCTGTTGCTGAAAGTCCGCTATCAATAATATATAAATTCGGTAATTTTTGTTTGATAGTTATATTTCTTGATTTTACAACGTTCTTATCATCAACTACATACACATATATCTTGTCCTGAATTTCGTAAGTTGCTTTTTGAGGAATGATTAATGCGTTTTTCAAATCCATTTTTAGTTGAACTTTTCCAGTCTCCCCATGCTTTAAAAGATAGTCGGGATTAGGAAATTTTGCTCGGAATGCAATATTTCCTGTTTCATTGTCGAACTGTCCTTCAATATTTTGAATATGTCCCTTATACTTATGAGGTTGATTATTTGCAAGTAATAATGTTAATTGACTCTTTTCAGAGTTATCATTTCGATTTTTAAAATCTAAGTACTCCACTTCAGAAACATTGAAATAAGCATAAATCTCTCTGTTATTAGAAAGTGTAGTCAACAAAGTACCCTCATCAATAAGACTTCCTGTTTTAAATTGAATCCTATCAATTATACCATCAAAAGGTGCAGTAACTTGTGTGTAAGAATATTCTAACTCAGCAAGCGCTACCTCGGCTTTTGCTTCATCAAGCTTAGCAACCGCCATAGCTAATTCAGATTGTGAAACAATGTTTTTTTCAGCCAGTTTTTTTACATTTTGCATTTCTAAATCAGCTGTACGAGCTTCTGCCCTAACTTTCATCAACTCAGCTTCGTATTGCCTTGGCCTAATAGTGAAAAGCAACTGCCCAGCCTTAACATGCTGTCCTTCATCAACATTGATGGTTTCGATAAACCCTTTCACTTTCGCACGAATTTCAATATTTTGAAGAGATTGAATCTGAGCGACATACTCCTTATCGAAAGAGGTATCCATTAGGACTGGACTAGTAACTGTAAATTTTCCAGCTTCAGCTTTTTCCTCTTGCTTAGGTTTGCAAGCAGTAAATCCAATAAAAAAAATCAGTGCGGACAAAAACATTAATTTATTCATAGCATTAAAATATTTCACATAAAATTTTGAAACCTAACTATACATTAATTAAATCGGCTAAAAACTATATATACAAGAGAGTAGTAAAAATCAGAGAAAATAAGATTAAGTCGAGAGCTATATTGAAATAGTCTATGTGTATAAAGTGAATTATCCAGAGTAGAGTTAACTACTTGGAGCGACTACTTCACTGTTAAAAATCAAAGTCTAAATGAACCAATAAATAAAAAGAGAGAAGGATGTAATCGAAAGAAGTATCCAGCAGAATTAATTCTTAAACTATTCTTCTCTATACATAAAGGAAGAAGATTTCTAGAAGCATGATGGCCTTTCTTAACTAAATGTATACCCTTATGTTCATGATCTGTTATTTCATCTTCATCAATGTCAATGAAGACTACCGCTAAACTAAGGCTTTTATCTTGCGAATTATGCTGAAATGAATAAGCACCCTGCTGAGTAATAGTAAATTGGCTAGTGGATAAATCTGATTGTATATGAGCTGATGCAGGTTGGGCTGCGGCAATCAAAAAGCTTAAACAAAAAATTATGACCCTCATATCAGGAAGCAAGATACGAAGAGATATGATAGAATAGGTTCGGCTTGATATTTTAAATAGTTATTAACATTTTTTTTGGTTTAATAATAATTGTCTTTCCTTTTCCCTAAATATTTAATTTTGTTATGATTAGTTCATAGAGCTCTGATAATAATACCTCAACGCATTGGTCGAAAACGCAAAAAAAAGCCTGAACCTGTTTTTTAGGCTACTACTCTTTTGGATGCTAGCCTTTTTTATTGAAAGGCTAATAGTAATTGCCTATTTTTTTAATAAACTCCCTAGCAGGTCTTTTTCAGCTATTCTAGATATTTTTTCAAATTCAATTAGGCTCGATTTCTCTATGGCGGCCTACTTGGTTTCATTGCCTTTACTTATCACGTTGATATCACAACTGACTAAAACGAAAAAATCAATAAAGGGATTTATCCGAGCATATCAATATATTTTAATCATATTATTCCTCTTAGCTAGCTGGTCAAACTTGAACTTATACAGAGAATGGGGATCAAAGATTAGTTATAAAGCGATAAACACCTTCTTTCAATTCCCATATGAAGTAGCTATATCTGGTATCTCGCTAGCTCTCATCTATTCAACTATTATTTATATACTATTTGGATATGCATTATTAAAAGCCAATAGATATATTCAAGCTAAGATTAATTGGCCTCCGAATACTGGGAATATCCTAACTAAAAGTTCTATCGGCATCATGATACTTGGGTTAAATTTTCTGCTCATACGTGGAGGATGGCAATTAAGTCCAATAAATGTGAGCATGGCTCAATACTCAAACATTCCTGTTTACAATGACTTGTCCACTAACACGATGTGGCAATTGATGCAAAATACGATGCTTGAACTGAGGCCTCTGAAATCACAATATGTTTATTTTTCTGATAAAAAAATGGACTCATTGCTCACAAAACCCACTCGAAATGACAGTATCATCAATATTTTGAAGCCTGGTATAAATTCCCCTAATGTTGTTCTTATTATAGTAGAAAGTTATACAGCAGATCTGATTGAAAGTCTTGGTGGAGAAAAAGGTATATCACCAAATATGGAAGATTTGATTAAGAATGGTTTACTCTTTACAAATATTTATTCAACTGGTGAGCGAACAGACAAAGGCCTTATTGCCATATTAAGCTCTTTCCCATCGCAAGCGACCCGAAGTATTATTCGTGAAAACCTCAAACAAGTAGGTCTTCCTTCAATTGCAGTAGAGTTCAAGAAAAAAAACTACCTCACTTCTTTCTATTATGGCGGTGAAAGTGAATTCTTTGGGCTAAAATCATATTTACTTGCACACTCATACGATGTTATCGTTGATAAAAATGCATTTGATAAAAAAGATTTTAACTCAAAATGGGGAGCTCATGATAACGTTTTATTCAAAAAACATTTAGCTGACTTGAAAACATTAAAAACGCCCTTTTTCAGCACAGTGCTAACACTTTCCAATCATGAACCTTTTGAAATCCCAATTGCACCAAAGTTCAAAGGAAATGATATATCCAACTTATTCAGAAATACAGCATACTATACCGATTTAACCTTAGGAAATTATTTCAAAGAAGCCAGTAAGCAACCTTGGTATAACAATACCCTATTTGTGATTGTGGCTGATCATGGTCATCGATTACCCAAAAAAAAATATGAAATTTGGGACAGAAGAAGACATCGAATACCATTAATTTTATATGGTAATGTACTCAAAGATGAATTTCGTGGATCAAAAAATGACATCATTGGAAGTCAAACTGATATTGCTCAAACACTCTACACCCAATTAGGCTTTCAAACTGCGCCATCGCTGTGGAGCAAAAACCTCCTTCGTGCAAATCAAAAAGATGGTTACGCTTTTTATGATTGGGACAATGGCTTCGGACTAGTAGGCGATGGATTTTCGGTAAGCTATAGTGAAGATGCAAAAAGGCTTATTGAGTTTAAATCTTCCGATTCATCCATTAACAAAGAACATAAATTGAATTTTGCAAAAGCCTATATGCAGAAAATTTTTAACGACTACATGAAATATTAAGATGATCACAATTTCTTCACTCAATGAACGACCAGATTATTATCAATCAATCTATTGTGGTATTGTTGAATAAAAGCCTTTACTTTTTTGTTCATACTATCACCCAAGACTGGCATTTTGTGTATTAGGTTAGTCTTAAGAAATGGATCACCAATATAATCATAAAGTGCTGATGGATTATTCCCATTCATTTGAAGCATGTAATGATTTTGAAATAGCTGAAATCCGTTGTGATAATTAACTGCAAAATGACTAGAGTCGCTAATTAATACATTTCTACCAAACGATACAAAAGGCTTATCATAATGAAGATAAGACAGCACAGTAGGCATAACATCAATCTGTTGTACAATTTTATCGTCTGTTTTTTTCAATGATGAATCACTTGGATGATAGAATAACACTGGGACTGTCATCTCACCCCATGGAGTTTTATATTCGGGCTGATAAGAAATACTTGCATGATCTCCGGTAATAACAAAGAGTGTATGTTTAAACCAAGGCATTTTTTTGGCGGTGTCAAAAAACTTTCTGAGCGACATATCTGTATAGCCAATCGCCTCTCTTAGCGGATGATCTCCTTTCGGGAATTTACCAGTATATGCTGCAGGTACCTTAAATGGCTCATGGGATGAAACACTGAAAATAGTTGTCATGAACGGCTCTTTGAACCCGTTGATAGTATGAGCAAAATATTGGAAAAAGGGCTCATCCCAAATACCCCAGGTTCCATCAAAATCATCATCATGCGAATATTCATCTTTCCCAAAATAATGATCTACTCCAATTAAATTAACCAATGCTTTAAAGCCCATTGATCCATTAGGAGCACCATGAAAAAAAGAAGTAATGTAGCCTTGATCTTTAAGAATAGAGGGTAAACTTTGTGTTTTATTAGAAACATATGGCGTCAGGACAAATGGTAATTCACCAGCAGGGATGCCCATTAGCACAGAAGGTAATGCATCAATCGATTTTCTACCATTAGCGAAGGAATGTGTGAATGCATGGCCCTCCCCTAATAAAGAATCTAAAAATGGGGTATAGCCCTTATACTGTCCTACTTGTAAATGTTTATTATAAAATCCAACTGATTCTCGTCCAAAACTTTCTAAAATTATAACAACAACATTATCGTATTTGAAAGGTTGAATTGTCGATACAGATTGGACTGGTGAATAGATCTTATCCAAATTTTCCGCAGTAAAAAAAGAATCCTTCGAATAGAATTGTTGTTGTATGGTACGAATCATACAAAAAGGGGTATTCAATACCAATGGAATAACATCAGGGCTTCTGACGTATTCTCCAGCATTACTCATTGTAATGGGCCTGGTAGTATACTTAAAATCCCCCCTAACACCGCCTACTATAAATACGGGTACCATGAAAAACATACCAATATTCCCAAAATGATGATATCTAGTATATGTTGGTTGAATAATAGCGTTTTCGATTACTTTATTACCTATAAATAAAGGAATGAGCAACAAAATAAAAAGAGGTAACATGTACCAATAATCTATCAATGAGTGTAAAATGATACCAGAAATATTCTGCTCGTTTGAAAACTCACTAAAGATCATCCAGGTTGATCGACGAAGTGTAAACCTAAAATAAATAATATCCATTTCGCTGAATGCTAGCATCAATGAATTCAGTGTTAAATAGATAGCGATTGAAGTCCTTCTATAATATCTATTAAAACGAAAGGGGAAAGGAATAATTCTTAGAACAATAAATAATGCATTCGTATATAAAATAGCAGCAACATCAAATCGAATTCCCCCTTTTATTATATTAATCCAATCGTGAAAATTCAAGTTTGAAAAGTGAGAGTCATTCATTGCAAAAAAAATGTACCGAGAAAGATGAAGCAATAAGAATGACAGCAAAATCTGTAGGAACAGCCCTGAGTATATATTTAAACTCGCTTTTTTCATAATTCAAGACAAAGGTAGAAATTAAAGCAGCGCCATTCGACTTTATAAAATATTAAATTAGTTAAAGTGATACTAATAAGTATGAAGGAATTTTAACTACCTAAACTACCACCTTCAGTGAATTAGTTTGTATTGATACGTTAAGAATATCGCTCTCAGAAAATAATGCTTCTCCATCAGCATGAATAGACTGATTTACTCTAAAATGAATAGTGGCTTGATTCGTGTTGATAATATCAACATTAGAAGATTTGTCAATATTTTTTAAAAAAAGCCTGAGCACTACACTAATTAGCTTTATTGGGTGTAAACGTTTAATTTTTATGATTTCGAATTTGCCATCTTGTATATCTGCATTGGGAGAAATAAAGGCGTTATTGCCATACTGATTTGCATTTGAAATAGTCAACAAGAATAACTCCTCTACCGGACCATTATTTATACTAACGTGAACTGGCTTAAATCGAAACAAAGAAATAAATACAGCTATGATGTAATTTAACAAACCCCTCTTTTTTCGAGCATCAAACGTATTCGCTACATGTGCATCAAAACCCAGTCCCGCTGTACAAAAAAATACTTGATCATTTAAAAAACAACTGTCAATAGAAATGCAGGAGCCTTTCATAACAGTAGACAACGCCTTTTTAATATTCATGGAAATACTTAAATGCCGCGCTAGACCGTTTCCAGAGCCAATTGGGATGATTCCCAACGGGATATCAATACCTTTTAAAACTGAAGCTACTTTATTAATCGTACCATCACCCCCTACAGCAATTACGCATTTAGCCCCAAGTTCAATAGCCCTTTTAGCCAATACTATTTCGTCGCCTTGTTGTTTTGTTTCAAAAACAATATTATCAGGGTATGAGGAAATTAGATCCAAAAGTTTCTTCTTTTTTCTAGCAGAATGATTTCCGGAAATAGGATTATAAATAAAATAATTCATCGAAATAAATGGCTAATAAAGTTGAGGTGTCAAATTTACCCAATTATCATTAAAGGAAATGGCATGAGCAATAAAATACTACTTATCAGGATATTATTTTCTAATACTCGCTTTTAAACAGAAAGCATATATTACTTTTTACCAATTGTATCCACTATGGCTGGGATCTCTCCAAATCGCTTATGAGCACCCTTGAATTCACCATGTGTATGAATCAGAATGAAAGACAACAACATAATGGCTATTAAAATTGATACAAAACCTTTTACATAACGTGAAAATTGAAATGATTGAGTAGTAAAAGATGGAGATACTTTATTGATCAATAAAAAAACAATCGCATAATTGAATAAATATAAATATTGTTCAGGCCTGTATATACTGACAAATGCACCTGTAATGATAAAACTTAAAGCGATATACAACAACCAATGTCCAAAGAAAAAATGGCGTAATGAGGAATAATTTATTTCTGAATAACTCTTAAACCTAGCAATCCAATAAATGGCCATAAGTAATATTAATAACAACGAACCCCATTGTACACATAAATAAAAAGTTGAATCATCAGTTGATATAAGCTTTACAAATGTTTCTTGAATTCGATCCCATTCAAAATTCTGTTGCCACATTATGAAAGGAATAATGCCCACTAAAATAACCAATGAGAAAAGTTGCTTAGTTGTTACAACTTCATCTTCTGCTTCTTGTTCCCATTTAGAAGTGAATGTGCCATAGGCTAAACCGATTCCACCAAAAAATCCAAGCGAATATTCCATTACATTCCAAAAATTGAAATGGATTTCAGACACCCGTCCTAAAACCTGCAAAAAATTTCCAAACGCAAAACCAAAACCTGCACCGAAACATGTAAATATGGCAACCCTCAATGCAGCATAATTTTTATGACGTATCATATTCCATGCTAATGCAACTGAAATCCCTAAACAGACAGCCCAAATTTCAGAACGCGGAGGATTAACATGCCAATCAAATTGTTCAACTAGGAAAAAGTAAAATATTATTCCTCCAACGGTCATTTCAAGTATTAAGTTTACCCACTGAACAACATTTCGCTTTGTATCGGAAAGGGCAACTCCAAAAAATCCACCTCCCATAAACCCATAAAGTCCACCAACCAAGAATAACATGACTAAGCCATATAATACATTCCCGAAATCATTACCATGACCATACCCAACCAATAATCCATAACTCATCATTCCACCTAATCCCCAGCCTAATGCACCAGCTAAAGTCACATATAATCCTTTCTTAATCCAATCCGTCCTTTTCATCACCAACAATGTACTCAAGGAGCCTATTGCTCCTGCCCATGCAGCTCCATGCTCATGTCCAAACTGCCCACGTATAGCCCACGCTGTTCCCATCGATAGTGCTACCACGAGTATGCTCAATATTCCAGAATTTCTTTTCATAAAATAGGTTTTATTGGTACTATAAACGTACTGATTTTTAAAGCATTAACAATAATTTAAATAGTTCAATTTCAATAGTGGTGATATTTTATCGTAATATTGCGATTAATATGGGAGCAAGTAAAACACAGGAATATAAATTACAGGAAATTTCAATAGCCAAATACACCAAGGCACTCTCGCATCCTGCAAGGATTGCGATACTTAACCTGCTAATTAAAAAACAGAGTTGTATATGTGGAGATGTTGTCAACGAACTCCCACTTTCTCAAAGCACTGTCTCTCAACATTTGAAAGAATTAAAATCAGCTGGACTAATCAAGGGAGATATTGAGGGCACCTCTGTATGCTACTGTATTGATCAAAAAGAATGGAACAAGGCAAAGAACCAATTAGGATTATTCTTTGAAAAATATAAACCAACTACATCAGAATGTTGCTGATTAATCTATATAATTAACAGATAAAAAATAAACATATGCCAACCGAAGAACAACTAAAAGAAATTGTAAGAAAGAAATACAGTGAAATAGCTTTACAAGATAAAGAAACCAATATGTCGTCATGCTGCGGAGCAGGAGGATGTTCAACTGAAGTATATAATATCATGTCCGATGACTATTCAACCCTCAAAGGCTACAATGCTGATGCTGATCTGGGACTAGGATGCGGCTTGCCTACCGAATATGCTAGAATCAAAAAAGGAGATGTAGTAGTCGACTTGGGTAGCGGCGCAGGAAATGATTGTTTCATAGCCAGACACGAAACAGGGGATACAGGTAAAGTCATTGGAATAGATTTCACTCCTGCTATGATCGACAAAGCAAGACAGAATGCAGAAGCAAGAGGGTTTAATAATGTTGAATTTAGACAAGGTGATATTGAAAAAATGCCGATTACGTCAAATGCAGCAGATGTAATCGTAAGCAACTGTGTATTAAATTTAGTACCAAACAAAGACGCGGTAATAAAAGAAATTTATAGAGTGTTAAAACCAGGCGGACACTTCAGCATAAGTGATGTTGTATTATTAGGAGCTCTACCCACTGGGTTAAGAAAAGATGCTGAAATGTATGCCGGTTGCGTTTCGGGTGCAATACAAAAAGAAGTTTATCTAGAATTGATTCAGTCAAATGGATTCGAAAATATCACCATCCAAAAAGAAAAAGTAATCACCATTCCAGATGATATTTTAAAAAATTATTTAAGTCCTGAAGAAATTCTATCCTTAAAGATGGGCTCATTGGGAATTTTTAGCATTACAGTTTATGCAGAAAAACCTATTACTGAAAAAAAATGCGCTCCGGGTTCAGGATGCTGCTAATTAAAATTTAAATCTACTACATGAAAAAAATATTGGTATTATGTACAGGAAATAGCTGTAGAAGTCAAATTGCACACGGCTACCTAGAATACTTCGCAAAGGATAGAGCAAAAATATACAGCGCAGGAGTTGAAACGCACGGCGTTAATCCCAAAGCTGTTCAAACAATGCTAGAGGATGGTATTGATATATCTCATCATACATCGAACAATGTATTAGAGTATGTGGATATTGACTTCGACTTTATCATAACCGTTTGCGATAATGCAAAAGAGAGATGTCCTTACTTCCCAAGTCGCGCATTACAATTTCATCATAACTTTTCAGACCCTGCTAAAGCAATTGGCACTGAAGAAGAAATAAAAAATGAATTTGCAAGAGTTCGAAATGAAATCAAGATTTTTTCCAAGAAATTTATAGAGGACCATATTAACTTATAAAATTCAATCTATATTATCAATCTTGATTAGGCATTAAGATATTACTCCCCAACCTTATTCACTGTATTTTGAATCAAACCATTAATGTGTTTCCCTTTGGAGTCTATGAAATCATAACCAATCTCCATAACCCAAGTTTCTTTTATTCCTGAAATAAATAACTTCAATTCTTTTCTATCCTCGCTCAATTGAACCTTTGTAACAGAAAGAACTTTTTCGTTATAATGATCAGATCCATATTTCCTTGATCTCTTTAAATCCCATGTTTGCACCTTATACGCGGAAACATCAGTAGCATTTTTTACATCTAATGGGTGAGAAAAACTGATTTTAATAAACTGAGACTTTACATTTAAACCGGTTGGGATGATTGACTTTTCACCTTGATATCGAATTCTATAAAATCCACCTAAATCAGCCTGTGTAGAGCCCCAAGCAGATAAGCCGCATGCATACAACTGCCCGTCACCAGGATTAAATCGACCACGCATGACTCCGGTTGAAAACCTAGGTATAGGTAATTGAAAAATACCACCCTGCATTTGAGTGCCTACTTTTTCATGCGGTACAATAAACACTTTTCCATACCCATACGAAAAACTCAATAAGCTTCCATTCAATGGACCCCACTTCTTACTATCCACCCACAATAACTCAGAAGGCGATTGATCTATATCTCGTTCAATCCAAACCAATGGTTGCTCCATGCCTTTGTCGGAGCTATCAGATGAGGGTTTATATCCAAACATATTTCCATAAAATCTATCAGTAGGATAAACCCAGTTAATTCTGTTCATGGGATTCCAATGTCCTTCCTGATCTGTTACAATAAATGAACCATCAGGATTTATACATACGCCATTAGCAGCCCTAAAACCATGTGCTATAATTTCGGTTGTTTGTCCATCCTTGCTCACTTTCAAAAGCGTGCCATGTTGTGGAACCAATGCACGTCTTGCATGACGCGCACTTTTAGCATAATAAAAATTGCCCTCTTTATCAGTTTGTAACCCCATGGCGAATTCATGAAAATGATTCGTCACTTGATGATCACTGTTAAAACTTTCGTAAAAATCAATTTCATCGTCTCCATTCAAATCATGAAGTTTAACCAATTGATCCCGACACGTAACATAAATAGATCCATCAACCACCTTGATGCCTAGAGGCTGAAACATACCAGATGCAATTCTTTTCCAAGATAAAGTTCCCTCTGTTTTCAATACACCTTCAACAATCCAAACATCCCCATCAGAAGCACAAATAACTGCTTTATTCTTATCCGCTAGAAAATCTATTCCACTCAAACGAAGCTGATTTTTCCATGGACTATGGTAAGGCAATTCCATCCTATCTACTTGAAATACACTATCCTGATTACCTTTTACTATAGATGTTATTAGCTTTTGTCCATATTGAGCTGGACTTCCCTTGGTATAGGCTGATAGATTTTCTGGCTTAGGAGAAGTAGCTGAAAATTGTGTGAAGGATTTATTGTTAGACTTCGAGATGAGTAATTTAATCATCGCTGCTTTTGATGAGGGTATTTCAAGTACGTAAAACCCATTATCTTTTTTCAAGGTTCCACCATCGCCTACTAATGAAACCAACGCAGAAGTCGGAGCCACCCTCATTTTAAGTGGAGTTGTAGATAAACTAATATTCAATGTTCGTGTAAAAACGGGTGCACCTGGTTTCCCTTCAAGACCAAGCTTTTCTAATATAGTTGCGTTGCCAACAGTATAAGAAATGATTGCTGTATTCTTATATCGATAAAGGCCTTTATATTGTGTCCATGAACGTGCTAGTGGACCAAAACGTCTTTTATCCGATGCCTGAAATCGATCATCTGCAAAAGATCCAGTAGCAGGATTAGCCCAACCCGGACCAACGGGATTAGAAAAATGAAGATTACCTATTGTCCTAGGAGAAATATTATGCTGACCATTAAATAAAATAGCTTCCCAGTCAATAAACCCTTTGCCAGTCCATGCACCAGCAATTCGCATAAGATCATGATCAAAGATCATCCATGAAGATCCATTAGCAATACCACCAGCGCCTTCATCAAGTCTAACTGCAATACCCTTATAGGCAAAATTTGCATTAATTAAATTTTCATCCTTAAGAGGTGAAGGCCCAGGAGAAATTTCCCTAGGAGCAGCGCCTGAATCGACAAGCTCATAGGTATTGATTAAAAAATTACCATAATCCATTTCAGTCCATGGCTGTTGATCAACCGGATCTGGACCTTTTGAATTACCTACTGGTATACTTCCTAAATACGCTGAATCAATTTCAAAATATTCATCCTTATTATGATTCAACAAAAACTCTTCCCGTATATAGTGGATTACCTCATATTTTTCAATGGGTGTTAAATGCGTTTGTGCAGGCATTGAACCATATCCTCTTGTTAATGTTTGGTATATTGAATACGGATCTTTACCTACTTTAAATTTGTCCTTCCAATACTTAAAAGCCTTAGGGATAGATCCCTCTTGTACGGGATTACCATGACAAGTAAAACAAACTTTATTATAAATCATTTGGCCCTTTCTAAATGACTCATCCGTATTTTTTTGGACTGTATTGATTAACCCTTTGTGGTCAATCGTTTTTTCATATGCAGGCAATTGAGATTCTGACAAAGTAAACTTGACGGTTGGTGGCACGTAAACATGACTAGATTGACAGGCCATAAAACCAAACAAACTAAAAGCCAAAATACCTTTTACTATAGATGAAAGTGTATTTGTGAAATATATACTAATATTAAGCAGTCTCATTGAAGGATGTTATTTACATTAAAATACATAAAAATAATAACAATATACTTTGGAGTAGCGCTGAATAATGTAAAATAAATTGCTCATAACTAATCCAATAACATAATTCAATCAATATGATATTTCAATAGGACGGCTAAGCATTTTATTCAATAACTTTACACTCTAAAAGAATTACAGAATGAAAAAGATTTTGATGACACTCATTTTTATCCTAGCAGCATTTATCACCTTCTCTCAAGATTCAAAAATATCCACCATAGACCCTACAAAAAAAATAATTACAGTTAATGCCGCTTGTGGCGAATGTCAATTTAAAATGAAGGGATCTGGATGCACCCTAGCTGTAAAATTTAAGAAAAAAACCTACTTCGTAGAAGGAACAGATATTGACTCACATGGTGATGCTCATTCAGAAAAAGGATTTTGTAATGCTATTCGCAAAGCTGAAGTTCAAGGAGAAGTTGTACATAACAAGTTTGTGGCTTCATACTTTAAACTCATAGAGGATAAGGAAAATAAAAAGTAGTAATAATTGATTGGAATTTCCCCATAAGCTGGTTCACACGTAAATATTTTAAATGAAAAAAGTAATTATAGTTGTTGCATGCGTATTCGTTTCAATACTAGGGAGTTCAAGCGCTGCCTGGGCTCAAACTAAAAGAATTTTATTTGTAGTCACCAACCACGATAAAATGGGAGAAACCGAAAAACCAACAGGTTATTCGATGACAGAAGTAGCAGGATGTTGGAATGAACTATATAATGCAGGCTACGAAATTGACTTTGTAAGTCCACTAGGAGGAAAAGCACCAGTAGATAATTTTGGATTAAATCTATCTGAAAAAGCAAACAGAGCATTTTGGGACAACCCAAAAGAACGATATAAAATAGAACATACGTTTAAACCATCGGAAGTAAAATCATCAAATTATGATGCCATCTATTTCGTAGGTGGTCATGGTGCTATGTGGGATTTCGTTCAAAATGATGAGCTAGCTAAAATAACGACAGAAATATATGAGAAAAGCGGAATAGTAAGTGCAGTTTGTCATGGTGTAGCAGGCTTGCTAAACATAAAACTAAGCAATGGTCACTTTCTGATTCAGGATAAAAAAATAAATGGATTTACGAATGAAGAAGAACTCGCCATACATCTTGAA
The DNA here is from genome assembly GCA_947451935.1 of Chitinophagaceae bacterium. GTDB lineage: Bacteria > Bacteroidota > Bacteroidia > Chitinophagales > Chitinophagaceae > Pollutibacter. The sequence continues at coordinate 29,658 of CANGBH010000003.1, read as the reverse complement.
AAAGCTGTTCCATTTATGCTTGAAACAAAACTAATCGAACGAGGAGGAATTTTTGAAAAATCTGGACTATGGCAAAGTCATGTTGCAATAGATCAACGCTTAATTACTGGTCAGAATCCAGCATCAGCAAAATATGTAGGTATAGCCATACTAGAACAACTGAAAAAATAATTACATGAAAGCTGTTTCAATTAATGAAAAGGGCTCGTTAGATAATATACGTATTGAAGATGTACCAAAGCCTATCATCACTCCAAATAAATTACTCATAAAGGTTAAAGCCTGCGGTTTAAATCCCGTCGATTGGAAAGGTATAGAGCTTGGCTTTTTTGAAATGCCCTACGTCCTTGGAACAGACATTTCAGGCATTGTGGAAGAAGTAGGATCTGAAACATCTAAATTTAGTATTGGCGATGAAGTAATTGGTTCTCTGGAGTGGTCTAAGCAAGGTGCATTTGCTGAGTATATAATAAGTGAAGAAAAATACATATCAAAAAAACCGATAAACTTAAATTTTGAGGAAGCTGCAGGCGTTCCATTAGCATCCCTAACTGCATGGCAAGGTTTATTTGATAAACTTGAACTAAAAGCAGGAGAAAAAATATTAATTCAAGCAGCTGCGGGTGGAGTCGGACTATTTGCAATACAATTTGCCAAAATGATCGGTGCACATGTTGTTGCAGTGGCATCAAAAAAAAATGAAGAACTCGTAAAATCCTTTGGAGCAGAGGAAGTGATTGACTACACTCAAGTAGACTTAAAAACTATTGCTAATGATTTTGATGCAGTGTTTGATAGTATGGCTACTGCTCCACTATTAATCCCTCATATAAAACATGGAGGACGGTATATTTCTATTACAGCGAAACCGGATCAAGAGCTTGCAGAAAAACATGGCGTTAAAGCAAGCAATTTTCTTTTCTACTCTGACCCCAATCAACTTGATGAAATTGTAGGGTTGATTGAAAAAGGGAAAATTAAAATTATACTTGATCAACTATTTCCCTTAGATGAAGCTAAAAATGCACTAATCTTTCAAAAGAAGGGACATTCAAGAGGGAAAAATATCCTTCTAGTAGGTTAGGTCTCTTGTAATAAAGGTTACTGTGATTTACCAACAAATTTCCATTGGGCAACACCGCCATCAATAGCAATACCCCAATAGTCAAATGACCCAGTACTTCTATCCCCTGCTGCATTCAATTGAACAGGACCTGTTATACCAAAATAGCTATCAGCCTCTGCACGAAAAATATCTTTTACGTTAACAAAATCGGGATTACTAGACTTAAATGCTAGGGCAGTTTTTGCTAAAACCCATACAGCATCATAAGCTGCAAATGCATAAGCATCTGGCTCAATACCAGTTTTCCCTTTGATTGCAGCAGCTATACTTGATAGGGATGGATGTGGTTGAGCTGGCATACCAAAATTTGGAGCCACAAAATCTGTAGCAATAGCAAAAGATGATGCATCAGCATCGGCAATTAAAGCTGAACTCAATACAACACCATCTCCTCCATACCAACTAACTGATGAAAAAATAGGATCGGGTAATGCTTGTTTGAAAAGTGCTATACATTCATCAAAAGAGGCAAGATAAACGCCTACTTTATCTGCACCATAGGCAGTAATCTGATCTTGCAATTTAATTTTTAGAGCCGCTAAAAGTTCGGCAAAATCAGTAACGCTAGTTGCATATGGTGTCATAACATCAATATTGCCTCCTAGCGCAGTAAAAGAATTTCCTATGCGCTTCTGTAGTCCTTTATTTCCAGCATCATCTCTCGAAATGGTTATTAAATCTGTCCTTCCCGATTCAAATATTGTATTCGCCAAGGCATTACCTTCAACTGAATCACCAGGACAGAATCGAAAAATAGCATCCCCTGGAATAGCAAGACTACTAGCCGTACTACCCTGGCTAACAATGAGGATTTTATTGGCATCTGCAGTATTCTTAATAGCTGAAACTTCAGCACTAGACTGAGGGCCTACTACATAATGAATATTTTTAGAAATAGCATCATTCAACGCTGCCTGAGCCAATGCTGTATCCAACTTTGTGTCATAAAAACTAGCAGAGAATCGTATAGTTGAACCCACTTGTTGCAAATATGAATTTACATCAGCAACCGCTAATGTCATTGCTTCTTGTGAGTTTACTCCCAAACTAGACCAGTTACCAGTAAGCGACAACAATCCTGCAATAGGAATTGAATTTTCCTGCACAACTGTGTCTGATTTTTTACAAGATGCAATTAAAATGGAAAGTGATAAAACAACTAAAAATGCATGTCGCATGGGGTACTTTTTATATAAATTATCATGCAAGATAATGATATATTTTTTGGGCTTAACATTGAACTTGATGCTTTTAAGAAAACAAATGCTAACGCTTAAAAAACATGAAGATTGAACCAATAAGAGTTAACAGCATGACTAACTTTCTATACTGCTGATCCTGAATTTTTTCAACCAATTTAATCCCTAGTATAAACCCTAACCCCAAGGTAGGTAATAAAACTATATCCACTTTTAAACTCTGAATGTGAATGTTTTTCCAATAAAAAACTTGAAATGGCAGTTTGAACAGATTCACAAATAAAAATACCCAAGCGGCTGTGCCAATGAAATCATTTTTCGATAAGCGCATCGCCAAAAAATATAAGTTCGAAAATGCTCCCGCCAAGTTTCCAATCATGGTAGTGAAGCCAGCGGAAATACCAGTTGCGATGGTAAACGCAGGATGGGTAGGCACTTTTTCAGACTTTCTATATTCCATAAACAACACTATAAAAATTGTTGCTAAAATAATCACAGCCATTATTTTACGAAAAAGTTGCTCATTCATGTCTTTGCCAAAATAAACACCTAACAAAACACCAATAACCATCCAAGGAGTTACTTTCCAAAAATGTTTCCACTGTGCATGTCGATTATAATAAAGCACAGCGGCAATATCTGCCACACAAAGCAAAGGCAACACAATACCGGTTGATGATTTTCCACCAAAAACAAAGGCCATCAGGGTTACACTCAGCATATCCAGTCCCTTTAAACCAGCCTTTCCTAAGCCAATTATGAAAGAAGCCAACAAAATGAGCATCCAATCGAAAGCAGGATAAGATGAAAATATGTCCATATACTAGTTAAAAAAGCAATTTACTGATTATTATACGTTGTCAAGAATCAAAAAAAACATGTCAACCAAACACCTATAAATAAACATTTATGAAATGATTAAAACATATGACTTATATCATATTTCATAAATATAAAATAAATGAACTTAACCAAGTTGACAATCTTATAAATAAAGTTGAGATGGAAAAATCACAAAGAATAATAACCCAAGTATATGGATATACTATATGTCTAGTAGCAATAATAACCTTTTTACTTTCAACTATATCGCTAGTAAATGCGATCATAGACTTAAGCGACCCACTTCACTCAAGTTTTAATGGAGGAGGTAGTCAGAACGTCATTTCATATGAAAACTTTAAAATGGATATCCTAAAATCATCTGCAAATTCAACAGACATTAAATCAAACACATATATACCTGAAGAAAAAATGCTGCACACCATGTATGAATCAGCAAAAGCAGATAAACTAAAATCAATATACCATCAATCTTACAAATCTATTTTAATAAGTAGCTTATTGGTATTACTTAGTTTAGTACTATTCTTGATTCACTGGCGAATAGCTCGAAAAGTCAATCTAGTTAATAGCTCTCCAGTTTTTTAACAAATTACAAGAATCATCCATTATCTCACAAGCTATTTTGTAGTTTCTTGAATATATTTGAAATAGAAATCTAAAACATGATCAAGTCAATACTCAAATGCGCTTTACTAGTAACTCTATTTCTTGCTCCACATCTACTTATAGCACAAGCTCAAAAAACTAAAAAACAAACTACTCCAACTCTTTGTCAAGAAAATTATTTCACAGAAAAAGAAGGCGCAGCATTTCTTTCTGCACATACCCCCACTAATTTATCACAATGGAAAGAACGCTCATTGAAAATACTAAACCAAGTGAAACTAGGAATGAACTTGAATGTCCTTTTAAATAAAATACCAATCAACGCAGTGATACACTCCAAACAAGAAATGGATGGATACACTGTTGAAAATGTTTTTTTTGAAAGTATCCCTGGATTTTATGTTACAGGAAACTTATACCGACCAAAAAAACAAGCTACATCCTATGCAGGCATATTATGCCCACATGGCCATGACAACAACAAAGAAGGAAGATTTCGCGAACAAACACAAATACGTTGTGCAACGCTTGCAAGAATGGGAGCGATTGTATTTGCATGGGATATGGTAGGATATGGCGATTCTAAGCAATGCTCACATGATGTAAAAGGAGTACAACGACTTCAAACCATAAACAGTATTCGGGCACTTGATTTTCTGTTGACACTACCAGGTATTGATAAAAACAGAATTGGCATTACAGGAGAATCAGGTGGTGGCACTCAAAGCTTTTTATTGTCAGCATTAGACCATAGAATAAAAGTTTCGGTTCCAGTCGTGATGATTTCAGCTCATTTCTTCGGAGGATGCAACTGCGAAAGTGGTATGCCCATTCATAAAAATGGAAATTTTCAAACAAATAATGTAGAGATTGCTGCCCTCACCGCGCCTCGACCAATGTTAATGATTTCAGATGGAGATGATTGGACAAAAAATACACCAAACATCGAATTTCCGTTCATGAAAAATATTTATTCCCTCTACCAAGCAGAGAATAAAATAGAGAATAACCACTTGCAAAATGATAAACATGATTACGGGAAAAACAAGCGCATGGCGATGTACCCTTTCATGGCAAAATACCTAAGCCTCGATCTAACGAATGTTACTGATCAACATGGATCTATAAATGAAACACCTTCATTAGTACTAACTAAAAATAGCTTAGGCGCATTCAATGATAACTTTCCTTTACCACAAAATGCAATTCTTGGAGATGAAAAGATCTCAGATCTAATTAGAAAATTTTAGTTCACTAGCTCGTTTGGAGGCATTAATCATTTAATGGGCGTGCAGTGTTCTGCAAGAATTTTAACCTTACCGTCGTGTTTAACAATAGTGATACTGCAACGCTGCTTATCATTAAAGTCCTCCCCATGATAAAGACCCTTCCCTTTCCAAATTGTATTTACTACTGCGGCATTTCCCTCTAATTGAATAGTAAGTTGTTCTCTTTCCATGGTTTGCAATTGATACACCTCTGACCCTGCAGTAGCTAATATATTCATGCGGTTGAATGTATGTCCGGATTGTGTAAAATAGAGATACTGCTCAGAAAGCACAGAATCTACTATTGATGCATTCTTTGTTCTCCAACCAAGATCAAATTTATTGATTACATCAAATACTTCTTTTTCAGTAAGCACTTCATCCTTGCTTTTACAGCTTGAAAACAAATAAAAAAGTAAAAAAATAATCGATAATTTTTTCATAATGAATGTTTAACAAGTCATCATACCAATACAGCCTAATCTAAATGAAAGTGCAAGTTAATTCAGTATGGTCTTTAAACGAGTACCAATCAACTCAATAGACTCCATAAGTTTATCATGAGGTAATTCAGCCGCATCCAATTGAAAAGTCACCCTAGAAATCCCTCCTAGCGCATCAGCGTGCCTAATAATTTTATGAGCAACTTCTTCAGGGCTTCCCACCAATAAAGCCCCAGTTGGACCAGCTTGTGCATCAAAATGGGCTCTAGTTGTCGGCGGCCATCCGCGCTCCTTGCCAATCTTAGTCATTGCAGCAGCATACCCGGGATAAAAATCTTCTCTAGCCTCCATACTATCTTTACCAACATAACCAATGGAGTGAAGACCTACCTCTAATTTTTCCAATGGGTGACCAGCCCTCCTCCATGCTTGACGATATAGGTCAACTAATGGCCTGAACCGATGCGTTTCTCCCCCTATTATGGCTACCATCAATGGCAGGCCTAAGGTTCCAGCGCGAATAAATGATTCGGGGGTTCCACCTACACCCAACCAAATTGGAATCGAATGTTGCATTGGCCTAGGATAGATAGGTTGATTATTAATGGCAGGCCTAAATTTCCCCTTCCATGTAATAAATTCATTGTCTCGAATTTTTAATAATAAGTCAAGCTTCTCAATAAACAACTCATCATAATCTTCCAAACTATATCCAAACAGAGGAAAGGCATCAATGAAAGATCCACGCCCAACAACCATTTCAGCACGGCCTCCAGATATCAAATCCAACGTTGCAAAACTTTGAAATACCCTAACTGGATCAGCTGCACTCAATACAGTAACGGCACTGCCCAGACGAATACGTGTTGTTCGGGCAGCAGCAGCTGCCAAAATTAATGCAGGGGCAGAATCTAAAAAGCCCTTTCTATGATGCTCCCCAATTCCAAAAAAATCGAGACCAACCTGATCAGCCAACACAATCCTATCTAACAATTGAGCAATAGCATCTTGATCACTGATGGCATTAACACTATTACCACTAAACATAGCCGCAAAACTATCTATACCAACCTCCATAAAAACATTTATTCAATATGATCAAATTAGTCATTACAATTATAACACACAAATTTACCCAAACCGTCTCAATCTAAGGAGATAAATGATATTTATTACTTTATTACAAGTCCATAAGGGTATAAACGTGATATAAATCACCATTCCAATTGGTTCAAATTTTTAATTTCGAAATATGTATAACGGATTAAAAAAGCATTGGGAAGATGTATACCAAAACAAGATGCCAAATGAGGTAAGCTGGTTACAAGAAATACCAAAAATGTCGCTTGAATATATACAACAGCTCAACATACCGCTTTCTGCCAAGATCATCGACATAGGTGGAGGTGACAGCTATTTAGCTGAACAACTTCTAGAAAAGGGATATACAAACATTACAGTGCTTGATATTTCAGAAAATGTAATTAATAGGGCAAAAGAACGATTAGGCGCTAAGGCCAATCTTATAAAGTGGATCAACACAGATATCATCAATTTCAAGCCCACTACTAGTTATGATTTATGGCACGATAGAGCAACATTTCATTTTCTTACAACCCCAGAATCAATAGATAAATACCTCCTAATCGTTAAAGAAGCAGTAAAAGGGAAAATAGTAATTGGAACTTTTTCAAGTGAAGGTCCTACATCATGTAGCGGCCTTAAAATTACCCAGTATGATGAGCCTAACTTAATAGAAAAATTTAAATCTATTGGGTTTAGAAAAAACAATTGCAAAATCGAGGATCACAAAACGCCATCAAATAGTCTTCAAGAATTCATATTTTGCGCATTCAGCAACATCTCATAATTAGTCAGAATTAATAAATTATTCTGGTATGTAATTATCGAAATTATTTTCCAATACACTTCAATAGGATGCTTATATTTATAGTCAAGCAGGCTCGATATGAATATGAAAATTGCTGTAACGGGTGCAAGCGGACATATTGGAAATGTCGTTTGTAGGCAACTCCTAGAAGAAGGCTATGAAGTCAATGCCTTATATAATAAGGATAAACGAAGCTTGGAAGACCTCAATATAAATCTATTCCAAGGTAGTGTACTCAATAAATCTGACCTCGAACGCTTAATAGATGGAGTTGATGTGGTTATTCATTGCGCCGCCATCATTAGCATTGATGGCGACCCTCAAGGAATAGTTTTTAAAACCAATACAGAAGGTCCTAAAAATATTCTTGACGTATCCATCCAAAAAAGAGTCAAAAAAATAATTCACATCAGTAGTGTGCATGCCGTAACAGAAATACCACATAGCATTCCTTATGATGAATCTAGACCATATAAACAATTAGGCGCATCTGCCTACGATTATTCAAAAGCACAAGGGGAACAAATTTTATTAAATGGCGCTAAAGGTCAGAACATGGAAGTAATGGTGCTAAGGCCAAGCTGCGTAATAGGTCCTTTCGATTTCAAACCTTCAAAAATGGGAAGTGCTTTACTCGACTTCTATCATGAGAAAGTCCCACTACTACCAGATGGCGGATACGATTTAGTAGATATTAGAGATGTAGCGTCTTCCATAGTAAATGCAATTCAACATGGGAAAGATGGTGAAATCTATTTGCTATCTGGAAAATATTATAATTTCAAAGAACTGTCTGAAGCTATTCGCAAGGTTACAGGTAAAAAAACACCTAATCTTGTTATACCACATTGGCTAATGATCGGAATTCTACCATTTGTTTCATTCCATGCAAAAGTCACAAAATCATCACCATCTTTCACTAAGGAATCGATTGAGGCAATTAGAAATGGACATCCAAACATGAACCACGCTAAAGCTAAAGTTGTCCTTAACCACATACCAAGACCACTTGAAGAAACACTGCGCGACTTTTTCAATTGGCAAATAGAAAATAAAGTAATTTCAGCCTCATGAACACTCAAACCCTAAATTGGATTTCATACGGATGGATTGGCATTGCATTGATTGTGCATGTTACCATGTTTTTCATTAAAGCACCATTCGGAAGACATACTACAGAAAAATGGGGCATTACGATCAATAATAAACTAGGATGGTTTGTAATGGAACTTCCTTCTCTAGCTATAATGATCTATTTCCTTATTACGGGAACTCAATCATTGATATCCTATGTATGGATATTATTTGCAGTTTGGATTTTTCATTACCTAAATAGAACAATTATATACCCACTAAGAATAAAATCAACACCAAAAAAAATTCCACTTGCCATTGTGTCTAGTGCCATTTTTTTCAATTTAATTAATGCAGGTCTCAATGGATATTATCTAGCAGAAATGTCTACAGTAGAACAATATAATTTTGAGTGGCTAACAAGTACACACTTCATGATTGGCGCCATACTATTTATTAGTGGTATGTTTATCAATTGGAAGTCAGACAGCATGCTAATACGCTTGCGCAAAGAAGGCGAAACAGGATACACCATTCCAAAAGGATTTTTATTCAACTACATCTCTTCTCCAAATTTATTTGGTGAAATAATTGAATGGCTCGGATTTGCACTAATGGCATGGAATTTACCAGGACTAACATTCATGGTATGGACATGCGCAAATTTAATTCCAAGAGCAAAAAACCACCACGATTGGTACCACAGTAATTTTCCAGATTACCCGAAAGACAGAAAGATTGTTTTTCCATTTCTATATTAATATTCAATAATAAGTAGCTAAACTTATTATGATGTAAGCTTATGACTGTAAAAAAATTATATATTTTTCTGTTTATTATCTGCACCGCAACAGCTAAAGCGCAGGTATTTACCGATAGTAACCTACCCATTGTAATTATTTCGACGGACAAAGATCCAAATACCGGACTACCAGCAGTAATACCTGATGAACCTAAAGTGTTGGGATCAATGAAAATTATATATAGACCTGATGGCTCAAGGAACTATGTTACAGACCAAAACAACCCTAGCATTCTTCAATACAATGGAAGAATTGGCATTGAAGTTAGAGGTTCCACATCGCAAGTATTAGAAAAAAAACCATATGGACTTACCACACTTCTTGATGACAATAGAACCAACAACAATATCAGTATTCTGGGCATGCCAGAGGAAAATGATTGGATATTAAATTCACTAGCCTTTGATCCATCCTTAATAAGAGATTATCTCTCATATGACTTATCAAGAAGTATAGGCAATTATGCAGCCAGGGGGAAATATTGCGAAGTAATAGTAAATGGTGAGTATCGAGGACTATACATTTTCATGGAAAAAATAAAAATTGACAAAGAACGTGTCAATATAGAAAAAATGGATCAAGCTGATAATAGTGGACTGAAGCTTACTGGAGGATATATTGTTAAAGCTGATAAAACAAATGGAGATCCAGTAGCATGGGAAATGGAAAATAACAACGGAGGATACGTCCAATATATTCATGACAATCCTAAACCAGAATTCATCAATTCTATACAAAGCACTTACATCAAATCAATATTTGATCGATTCAAGGATGATATGATAGCTCGAAACGAATCCATAAAAGATGGCTACCCATCTGATATAGATATACCGAGTTTTATCGACTACATGATTATTAATGAAATATCATCTAATGTTGATGCATATCAAATAAGTACCTACTTCCATAAAGACAGAGGAGGAAAATTAAAAGCTGGTCCAGTATGGGATTTTAATCTTAGCTATGGGAATGACCTTTTTTTCTGGGGCTACAATAGAAGCTTCACTAATGTTTGGCAATTTGATAATGGCGATAATACAGGATCACGATTTTGGAATGACCTCTATAAAAATCAAACTTATAAATGCCATCTTGCAAAACGATGGAAACAAGTAAGCCAACCCGATAATCCATTGAATTATACATCAATTTCTAAAAAAATAGACTCCATTACTTTAGAAATTAATGAAGCCGCAACACGAGAACAAAATAAGTGGTATTCAGTTGGCAATTTTCAATCAAACGTGAATGATATAAAAACATGGCTTCAACAAAGGATTGAATGGATGAACACAACAATAGGAAACGATGATGGCTGCCCAACGCCTATAGCACCCCCATTGGTTATTTCCAAAATCCATTATAATCCATTGGAAAATTATGGATACACTAGCGAGAATCTTGAATTCACTGAAATAACAAACAATAGTAATCTAAAAGTTGACATGTCAGGGCTCTACTTTAGTGAACCCGGCTTTAACTTTCAATTTCCAATTAATTCTACAATAGACCCACTTCAAAAAATATACTTATGTAGCGACTCTGTGGCATTTAAAAAAATATATGGCATAACTCCATTGGGGCAATTCGGAAGAAATCTATCAAATAAGTCACAAAAGTTGGTTCTGTCAGATGCATGGGGAAACACCATAGATGAAGTAGAATATAAAGATGAAGCTCCGTGGCCATTAGAAGCAGACGGAAAAGGGTCTTTCCTAGAATTAATAAACCTCTCCTTTGACAATAGTCTTGCCTCAAGTTGGATTGCAAAAGACTCTGCATTTCAACAAGTTCAAATCATAACAAGTATGTCAATATTTCCAAATCCATTTGTAAATCAGTTAAATATAAAAAACGGAAATGATTACCCACTAGAGCTAAGTATATTTAATGCAACAGGGCAACTACTCGAACAAATAAAAAATGTATCTGCAGGACAAGAAATTCAACTTGGCAGCAGGTATAAATCTGGAATCTACATTATAGTAGCAGCAGGAAATGGAGAAAAGATAATTAGGAAAGTCCTCAAATCATAAGCAGTTAACTAAACTTATAACACATACAATGAAAAAATATATTACAATAATCATAATCACTACAGTGATTATGAGCAAGTCAACATTATCTCAAACAATAGATAAATTATCTCTAAAAGAGGTCACTATTGAAACATCAATTTCTGGAAAACTTTATGGAACACTAACCATGCCAGAAAAGAAAAAGAAAAAAACACCTATTGCCTTAATTATTGCCGGCTCTGGACCAACTGATAGAGATGGAAATAATTCAATGATGAAAAATAATTCTCTAAAACTATTAGCAGAACAATTGGCACTAAACGGTATAGGATCAGTTCGATATGACAAACGAGGGGTTGCAGGAAGTATTTCAGCAGCTAGATCTGAATCAGAATTGAGATTTGAAAATTATATAAGCGATGCAAAAGACTGGATTAATTGGATCAAAATTAATAACCCCCATAGCAAAATAATTGTAATAGGACATAGTGAAGGATCACTCATTGGTATGATCGCAGCAACTGAAAATGCAGATGCATTTATTTCGATAGCTGGTGCTGGAAGAGCTATAGATATTGTACTTAAAGAACAGCTTGGTAGTCAGCCAAAAATGATTAAAGATATTAGCTTTCAAATTATAGACAGTTTAAAAATCGGAAAAACAAAAGATAGCATTAATCCAATGTTGTTTTCATTATTCAGGCCAAGTGTGCAACCCTATCTCATATCTTGGTTTAAATATGACCCACAAATTCAAATAAAAAACCTTCATAAACCATCACTAATAATACAAGGGAATAACGACATTCAAGTTACTACTGAAGATGCAAACCTATTATACAAGGCAAACCCAAAAAATAAATTAATCATAATAGACAAGATGAATCACATCTTCAAACTCGTTGAGGGGGATAGAAAAATTAATGTGGATACTTACAATAACCCAAGCTTACCAATAGCCCCATTACTAATAGAAAATATTGTAAAATTTATCAAGTCAAAAGATGTTATGCATTAATCAAAAGATAAGAAGCAATGAATAGGCTTCAAATACAAATCTTATTCTTACATTCAAGCACAAATAAATCTTATGCAAGACATACACCTTCATCATGAGGCACATTTGCAAAGTAGTGACCTATTAACAGATATAGTCATCGGCATGAGCGATGGCCTAACTGTTCCATTCGCATTAGCGGCCGGACTAAGTGGCGCTGTTCATGGAGATGTTAGCCTTATATGGATTGCCGGGATCGCTGAAATTTCAGCTGGATCAATTGCTATGGGGCTAGGAGGCTACCTAGCTGGTCGAACAGAACAAGATCACTACAAAAGTGAATTAAAAAAAGAATATTGGGAACTAACACATAAAAGAAAAGATGAAATCTGGGAAGTGAAAAAAGTATTCCTCGATTGGGGATTAAGTGAAGCAACCGCTGAAGAAGCAACACAAGAAATTATAAAAGACGATAAGCGATGGGTCGACTTTATGATGAAATACGAACTAGGACTAGAAGAGCCTGATCCTAAAAGAGCATCACGAAGTGCATTCAACATTGGACTAAGCTATATCGTTGGAGGACTAATACCATTGATCCCTTATTTCTTTGTAAGCGATGCAATCAGCGGATTAAAATTATCTGCTATAATAACCCTAGCCTGTCTATTTATATTCGGATTTTTCAAAAGCAAAATCACTGGAATAAATCCTTGGACAGGTGGACTAAAAGTAATGATGATTGGTGCATTAGCTGCAGGAGCCGCATTTACCATTGCCAAATTGATTGAAGGTGGTCATGCTTAAGCCCAACCAATACTATAGATGGAGATATAAACAATGCCAATTAAATACGATAAACTTATTCATGTGAAACAGTTTCTAATCATCTTGTTGAGTTACTGCATCGTTGCCTGCAATAATTCTATTGATAATGCTGAAAAGACGAAAAACGACAGTATAATTGAAGCAGAAAAGCATCAACCAGAAAATGCTCTTAAAGGATTAGTTGTTACAGATCAACTAGAAATAAAAAAGTTCGCTACTGAACCAATGCTCCAAAATCCCACAAACATTGATGTAGATGAGAGAGGAAGAGTTTGGGTAACAGAAGCATATAATTATCGTCCAGCAATAACTGGAAACCCAACTAATCCGAAAGGTGATCGAATCATGATATTAGAAGATATAGATGGTGATGGAAATGCAGATACCTCAAAAATATTTTACCAAGACTCTTCATTAAATGCTCCATTGGGAATTTGTGTTTTGGGAAACAAAGTCATCGTTTCTCAAAGCCCATTCATTTGGGCACTCTATGATGACAACAATGATGATAAAGCAGATAGAAAAGAAATCATGTTTAGTGGTATAGGAGGCGAGCAACATGACCATGGTGCACATGCGATTACTTTTGGCGCAGATGGAAAACTATACTTTAATGTTGGAAACGAAGGCCACACTCTAAAAGACAAAAACGGAAAAGATATTTTAGATCAAGATGGTGATGTAATAGGACCAAAAAAATACAAACAGGGAATGGTCTTTAGGTGTAATACCGATGGATCTCATGTTGAATGCCTTGGTAACAATTTTAGAAATCCATTTGAAGTAGCAGTGGATAGTTATGGAACACTTTGGCAAAGTGATAATGATGATGATGGGAATCAAGGAACTCGAATTAATTATGTTATGCCATATGGAAACTATGGATACACTGATGAAATCACAGGAGAAGGATGGGACGCAAACAGAATTAATATCGAAGATTCAATCCCACTAAGACATTGGCATCTTAATGACCCGGGTGAAATCCCCAATCTATTACAAACAGGGGCTGGCTCACCAACGGGAATGACTATTTATGAGGGAGACCTTCTACCAAAAGAATTTCAAGGACAAATGATCCATTGTGATGCAGGTCCTAACGTAGTTCGGGCATATCCTGTTAGCAAAAAAGGAGCTGGCTATACTGCTAGTATAATAAATCTTGTAGAAGGCAAAGAAGATAAATGGTTCAGGCCATCAGATGTTTGTGTCGCCCCAGACGGTTCATTGATCATAGCCGATTGGTATGACCCAGGTGTAGGCGGTCATCAGGCTGGCGATCAAGTTCGGGGGAGGATATACCGTCTTGCACCAAAAGAAACAGCTTATAAAATAAAATCAGAAAACTACGCGACTCCTGAAGGCGCAATACAAGCTTTATGTAATCCAAATTTATCTACTCGATATCATGCATACAATGTACTGATGGGAATGGGCACAAGTGCTGTTCCTGCATTGGAAAAAACATGGTCAACATCAGATAATCCACGATTTAAAGCGAGAGCATTTTGGGCACTCGTCAGAATCAACCAAAATGAAAAATCAAATTACATTAAGCAGGCCATAACAAATGAAAACTCAGATATACGGATTCTAGGGATTCGCGCTGCAAAAGAGCTAGGGGAAGATTTAATACCCATAATTCGTCAGCTATCCAAGGATAAGGACATGCAAGTTAAAAGAGAATGCGCAATAGCACTAAGGCGTCTTAAATCAAAAGAGGCCGCTACCCTATGGGCAGATCTTGCAACTGAATATACCGGAGATGATCGATGGTATCTTGAAGCACTTGGTATTGGAGCAGATAAACAATGGGATAGTTTTTTACCAGCCTACTTAAGTAAAATAAATAGTTCATTAGATCGTGCTGGAGCTAAAGATATTATTTGGCGCGCAAGAACAGATAAATCAATACCAATGCTAGCTAGCCTTGCATCCAATTCATCAATATCCCTTAAAAGTAGACTACGCTATTTTAGAGCATTTGAGTTCAATAATGGATCATTGAAATATACATACCTTCTACAGATGCTTCGTGATAGCAAAAATCAAGATGCCGAGCTAGATAAAACCATTCTGTATTGTCTCAATAAAGCATCGGTCTTACAATCATTAGATGCACAAAAATCATTACAATCTGTTTTACATAGTTCACTTGGCACACAAGAGTATATCGACCTTGTAAAAAAATTCGAGGTAAAAACAGAGAATGATAATTTATTGGCCCTAGCAATATCGAAAAGTAATGAAGATCTAGGAAAAGAAGCTGCTGAAATCTTACTTAAAGTAAATGGATCTAATTTGATTGACCCAATTTTCAAGGGTAATGATACATCAAAACAATATTCCTTAATCAACTCTTTGTCAAAAGTTGGAAGTAAACAATCTGTTGAGGTGCTAGAAAAAATAATGACTAGTGAAATTCTTCCCGAAGAATTGCGCAAGAAAGCTGCACAACATATTGGGAAAAGTGACTTTGGCGAAACAAGGGTATTAATTTTATTAAAAAACAATAAAATACCTACGCTGATAAAAAAAGATGTAGTGAAAAGTGTTGAAGATTCATGGAGAAAGTCAGTTAGAGAAGAAGCTTTAAGTTACCTAGCAGATAACAATACTACTTCAAAAACCAGAAATGTCCCTACAATAGCCGAACTAAACTCACTTAAGCCAAACTCTTCACATGGGAAAGAGCTTTTCTTAACCAATTGCTCTTCTTGCCATATGATACATACAATTGGAAAAGATTTTGGTCCAAAACTTTCTGCAATAGGCTCAAAGCTTCCTAAAGAAGGAATCCTTGCATCAATAATACACCCATCTTCAGGTATTGGATTCGGTTACGAGGGTTGGACAATTACACTAAAAGATGGATCAACAACAGCAGGAATTTTATCGGGTCAATCAGAGAATGAAATTGCCATAAAATATCCTGGAGGTGTAAATGCAAAAATAAAAACGTCTGACATCAAGTCTAAGAAACAAATGGAAAAATCCATGATGCCTGAAGAACTATATCAAACTCTATCAAATCAGGAAATAGCAGATTTAATTAACTACTTATCAGAACAGAAAAAATAAGATACTACAACGCCCTGTTCAAAAAATCAATTAATGGCTTTGTGGCTTTATAATCATTAAGGATCCCAGTCAATCCAGCATTAGATTGAAGATCAATATCTTTATAGCCATTGTACGTATAATATCCTTTCATTTTCAAATAGTCAATGGCTGGATTGGATTCTTCATATCCCTTTGGAATTCTTTTTAGCAATTCAGGCGATTGAACACCTGCAGGAAATAGTTGCTTGAATTTCTTAGATTGAACAATTGCTTTCCATTCGTCAAATCCATAGTCAATCTCTTGACGAAACTTATACAAATCAGGTGGTAATGGCATATAGACTCCACCACCTGCAAATGAATTATTTCCGGGCTCTATTTGCAAATAATAAGCCGCCATAGGTGATTTCTTCCCGCCAGCACTAATGAGCGCAAAAAAATTAGTTTTGTAGGGCGTTTTATTTTTCGAAAATCGGATATCCCTATTTATTCTCGAAATACACTTCTTTGCATCTAAGGAGGCATCTGCTATGCTAGAATCAAATTTTTCAATCCCCTTAATGACTTCATGTGTAAAGTCAATGAAATTTTGTTTAGCCAACTCATAATCAGGCCTGTTTAAATCAAACCATTGCTTGTTATTATTTTCCTTGAGTTTTTTTAAAAAGCTGAATGTTGAACGATCTAACATAAATGAAATATATGATGAATAATCAAAATAAAACTAACGCCAATCCCATAAAACAATATCCCAGCCGAAGCCTCCATATTCCAACTCATTAATCACTTGAAAGCCGGTTTTATGATGTGCCTTTAATGACCGTACATTCGCCTTAGCCACATCCGTGACAAGATAATCATATTGGTTATGTAAACAATCCCTAAAATGACTATATAGTGCTTGTACTAATCCTTGCCCACGATAATCTTTAGCTACACATAATTGACCAACAACAACATAATTAATCTCACTCAAAGATTGTTGTCTGTACTCACAGTTATCAATTGCATTGAATAAACCATCGAGGAGATCATGACTGGATCTCATTTTTTTTGTGGAAACTAGAGCATACCCAACAACATCATCATCTACTTTTGCAATGATGGAAGGCTCATCATTATGCATTTCCAACAAAAAATCCATCGTATACGACGCAGTTAAAAAGCCTTCGTGTGATGCTTCCTCAGGTGAAATATTTCCGCTTAAATTCAATTCTTGTAAAGCTTTTATTCCCTCTAAATCCGAAATATCCGAAACTCTTTTTACCTCCACCATATATGCATACCGTTTTATTATTAATTTATATTATTAAGCTATTATAAATATTTAGATAAATATTCAATTACTTTTATAATCTGAATTCAATTCAAGTTCAAATGTACTACTACATTATAATTTCATGTACAAGCAATTGATTTAAAATACAGATATGATGATTTTATTTAGGAATAAACAACAAATTCACAATATAGTTTTTAAAGCATTATTCATATTTATATTAATTATAAGCGCCGAAAAATCAATTGGATCAAATATTAGTAAAGAAGACAGTATAGAAATATCTATTCCCATAGGAGGAAATTCTTGGTGCTTCAATGGTGGCATAATAAATGAAGAAGGATTTTCGAATTGGGATTCAGAAAAAATTATTGGCAAAACCTATGTTTACTTCCAAAAACCTGGCTTATTGAAAGTGTCACTTCACTTGACAATAACAGAAACAGAAAAGATAAAAATTACAGTTGAAGGGAAAAGTAAAACCATCCAACTTATACCATCAGCAACAAATGAATACTATGCTGGTGAATGGAAAATAAACAAGAAAGGGTATACATCAATAGAATACCAAGGTGTTTCTAAAAAAGGCAGCTCATACGGAACATTATCTAGTCTTACAATTAGTGGATCTGCAGTAGACAAAAATTGTCTATATGTTAAAGATAACAATGATAATTACTTTTACTGGGGAAGAAGAGGCCCTTCGGTTCACCTCAACTATCTCCTTCCAGAAAATGAAAACATAGAGTGGTTTTATAATGAAATATCAGTCCCTGAAGGAAATGATGTCATCGGATCATATTATATGGCAAATGGTTTTGGTGAAGGATATTTTGGGATTCAAGTAAACGATTATAAAGAGCGAAGAATACTTTTTTCAGTATGGAGTCCTTTTCAAACTGATGATCCGAATAGCATTCCAGATGAGGATAAAATAAAATTATTAAGCAAAGGAGATAAAGTTCATACAGGTGAATTCGGAAATGAAGGATCGGGTGGACAAAGTTATTTGATTTACCCTTGGAAATCTGAAGTCACCTATAAATTCCTAACGCATATCGATCCACTAGGAAATAATTCAACCAATTACACAGCCTATTTCTATAGCCCAGAAGAAATGAAATGGATACTTATAGCAAGCTTCAATCGTCCCAAAACAAATACGTATTATAAACGAGCAAATTCATTTCTAGAAAACTTTGATCCGGAGACGGGATATACAACCAGAAGAGGGCTATATAAAAATCAATGGGCCTGCAACAAAGAGGGGAAATGGATAGAAATAAATCAAATTAAATTCACCGCAGACCAAACAGCTAGAAAAAAATTTAGAGTTGATTATCAAGGTGGTATAGAAAATGGAAATTTTTACTTGAAAAACTGTGGGTTTTTTAACGACAGTACAACAATGAATAGCTTCTTCACAAGGCCATTAACTAACAAAAAACCTATAATTGATTTCAAATCTCTCCCTTCAAAATAATTCTACAAAAAATTAAAAAAGTATGCTTGCAACAGCATGACCATCCAACGCTACATGATAGGCTGTAGTATCATGAGCAACTTTGAATTGAATTTTATTTTCTCCTTCATTCAACACCAAAACGATAATCTTCCCATCAGGCCGCTTAAAAGCAACATTTGAAATACCTGATATATCACTACTCACAATTCGAATTGAACCTGGTAAAATAAATCTAGACGCATGTGCTATAATATAATAGGCTACATTACGAGTAATTGATGAATCAGTAATTGTCAATGCCCCCTTACATTCAGTGCAACCTCCAGGGGTATGTGGACCAAATTCAGAATCATTAGCTAAGTTCCATTCCAAGGCAACACGACTCCAATTTTTTAATGAGCCGATGACTATATGCTTCATATGCCAATTTAGATCACCCCCAAATTCACCATGCGAGCCTGTCCACTGCTCAGTAAAATAGAGATTCTTATCTGGAAAAGCTTTTTTAACAGTCGACAAAGCAGACTCATCGCCATTATACATATGAAATGCCGAACCATCAATAAACTTATTCGCATCAATATCACTTAATACTTGAATTGGATATTCGGGATGATCGCAATTATGATCCCATATAATAATTTTTGTATTGATGTTAAGTGATCTAAAAATAGGACCTACATAATTCTTAATAAACTCAGTCTGCTCTGATGCATCCATCAACATACTTGGATTATTACCTCCGTGCTGTGGTTCATTTTGAAGTGTCATGGCGTCAATCGTAATTCCATGAGATGCCATGGACTGAATGTACTTAACCAGATAATGTGCATAAACAGCATAATAATTCTTAAGTAAATGCCCTCCCTGAGTTTGATTATTATCCTTCATCCAAACTGGCGGACTCCAGGGAGTAGACATTATTTTCAAATGAGGATTAATAAGCAGAATTTCCTTCAATAATGGGATTAATGACAATGTATCTTGTGACAATGAAAATTTAGTGAGACTAAGATCAAGTTCACCTGAACTCAAATCATCATAACTATATACATGACCATCTAAGTCAGAAGACCCTATACTGATGCGTAAATAACTCAGACCAATGGAATTTACTGAGTGTCCAAATAACTCTTCTAGCAATAATTGCCTTTTCTTTTTATCCAACCTCCAAATAAGGCCAGCACTTCCCCCTGTTAATGTATAACCAAAGCCATCAACTGATTGATATTTTTCTTGCTCATTAATTAATATCGCCTGTGATTTATCTGATGCAATGGCAGGAATCAATTTTTGCATTGAAAGCAAAGATTGTTGGTCTGATGTTGTGACCCATACTTGGGAATTCAAGTTCCCCAAAAACATTAGAATACAAATAGACAAAGTGATTAACTTATTCATAAGCTGAATATAATTAATTAAGGCAATAACTCAGACTCAATAAAGCATTATGCAAGGGCATCATACATGATTTCAACAGGATGGTATGCTTTTTTAGCTGTGCCATCTTTAATTTGATGCCTACAGCTCGTTCCAGGCGCAGCAACAAGTGTAGAATCAGGCTGCTTTCTAACAGCGGGAAAAAGCACTAACTCACCTATCTGCATGGAAACATCGTAATGCTCTTTTTCATAGCCAAATGAACCGGCCATACCACAACAACCGGATGGTATTGTATCAACAGAATAATTTTCTGGAAACGATAATATTTTTACTGTTGCAGCCAAAGATCCAACTGCTTTCTGCTGACAATGTCCATGTAACTGAATTTTCTTTTCAGCTTTGGTAAATTGCTCTTTGCTTAATATTCCTCTTTCAATTTCCTGGGCAATGAATTCATCAATAAAAAATGTATTCCGAGCAAGGTTGGTCGCTAATTGAATATTTTCATCTAGAGCAAGATCTGGATATTCATCACGGAAAGTTAGAATAGCAGATGGCTCTATCCCAATAAGAGGAGAATTATCAGAAATGATTGGTCCTAATAATTCTATGTTTTTATTAGCAATGACTTTAGCCTTTCTAATCAATCCCTTTGACAGCCATGTTCGTCCACTTTCAAGATGTTCCGGAATAGCCACCTCATATCCTAGTTTTTCTAACAGCTTTACTGCTGTGATACCAATATGTGCATCATTATAATTGGTGAATTCATCAGCGAATAAATAAACTTTCCTTGCTGACGAAATATTCTTTCTTTCAACTTGATGACTCTTGTACCAAGACATAAAGGTTTGGCTAGCAAGCGTGGGCATAGAACGTTTTAATGCAAAGCCTGCGACATGCTTAATCAAACTGCTTGTTATGGCATTTGTCATGAAGAAATTATAGACGCTTGGAGCAATCGACCCCAATTTTGCACCAGCAGAAAAATTTGCAATCAACTTCGCCCTAAATGGAACTCCATTCGCATCATAATAATGCTGCAAAAACTCGGCCTTTAATTTTGCCATATCCACGTTAGATGGACATTCACTTTTGCAAGCCTTACAACTGAGACACAAACTCATCACATCATAAATTTCTTTATGATCATACCGATTCAACTTATCTGAATGAGTTAAAAATTCACGCAATATATTGGCTCGTGCACGGGTAGTATCCTTTTCATCGCGGGTAGCCATAAAAGAAGGACACATTGTACCACCTGATAAATGAGTCTTCCTACAATCTCCAGATCCATTACATTGCTCTGCATGTTGAAGAATATCTTGCTTGTGAAAACGGAAAATGGTATTGAATTCAGGTGTAAACTGCCCTGGCTCATACCGTAACATCGTATCCATTGGTGGTGTATCCACAATCTTATTCGGATTGAAAATATGATTTGGATCCCAAGCATTTTTTACTTGCTTCAATAAATGATAATTTTTTTCACCTACCATTTGTTTAATAAACTCACCTCTCAATCTCCCGTCACCATGCTCTCCACTCAACGAACCATTGTATTTTTTAACCAACGTTGCAACTTCCTCAGCTATCGTTCTAAATAATTTATTCCCTTCTTCCGTCTTTAAATTAATAATAGGACGAAGATGCAGTTCGCCTGATCCAGCGTGTGCATAGTGCACGGCATACAATCCATGCTTTGTCAATATCTCATTAAACTCTCGAATATAATTTGGAAGGTCTTCAACATCCACTGCGGTATCTTCAATAACAGGAACGGCCTTTTCATCTCCAGGTAAATTACTAAGCAAGCCCAATCCAGCTTTTCGGAGTGTCCAAATCTTTTTGGTATCTGCACCAAACAATACAGGAAAATGATAACCAAGATTTGCGGCACGCATATCGGCTTCAACCTGATTGGTAATAGCAAGTATTTCTTCTCTTGTCTCGCGGATAAATTCAATTACTAATATGGCACCCGGGTCACCTTGTACAAAGAATCTATTTTTACTCTGCTCAATATTTCCTTTAGTACACTCTAATACGTAATGATCAATCAACTCACTTGCACTTGGCTTATATTTCAAGCCTATCAAGTTTGCATGCAATGACTCATCAATGCTATTAAAATGAACGCATAACAATCCCGTTTCCTTTGGAGGGAGCTTAACTACATTCAATTTAATTTCAGTGATGAAAGCAAGCGTGCCTTCCGAACCTGCAATAAGTGAACAAAAATTGAAATCATCTCCACCTGCAGTAAACGGTGCTGTTTCAATTAGCAAGTCAACTGCATATCCCGTATTTCTTCGCTCAACAGATTTTTTAGGAAACTCTTTGCGAATCTCAACTTGATTATCATAATTACTTAACAAACTACGTGTTGTTCTATAAATACTCCCCTCCAAGGTTTGTAACTCACATTTTTCATGAAATGCATCGATGTTCATTGAATTAAAAACCACTTCAGAACCATCACTTAAAAAGGCAGATACTTCCAACAAATGCTCACGGGTACTTCTATATACAACTGAATTTGAACCACACGAATTATTTCCAACCATCCCACCAATCATAGCACGGTTAGCCGTTGAAGTTTCAGGCCCAAAAAACAAGCCATATGGTTTTAGAAATAAATTCAATTCATCGCGAATAACACCAGGCTGTACGCGGACCCATCCCTCTGATTCATTCAATTCCAAAATCTGATTAAAGTGCTTAGATACATCCACTATAATACCATTGCCAACAACCTGGCCAGCTAAAGATGTACCTGCAGTTCGAGGAATCAACGATGTTTTTTCTGCATCTGCAAAATGAATTAATGCCGAAATATCCTTTTTGGACTTTGGAATAGCTACGGCCAATGGCATTTCACGGTAGGCCGATGCATCGGTTGCATACAACGTTCGGATTGTTTTATCCGTAAATAAATCCCCCTCCAACTGCAATGCCAAACGTTCCAACTTTTCCTTCATGTAAACTCATGTATAAAAGGCAAAATTACCAATAAAATCATGGAAACATGACCTAGGTTGACCTCTTTGATTCATATGATAATCAGTGTTTTTAATAAAAAAGAAAGATGAAATTGAAATAATTTGTAAAGTTTATTTGTCATTTTGTTATGCATACCATACTTTTGATTAAAATTCTAGACCATGTCACAAAAAATGCTACTTCCAAACGGATTCAAAAAAATTGGATGGTTCTTATTGGTACCCTCAGCTGTGTTAGGATTTATCATCATGCTCAGCGATTTAGAGCAACGATTATCACTTAAGACAAAGGTATTTGCCTTGTATAATGGTGAGTTTTTAAGCTCTGAAAAGCAGTTTGGAATAATTAATACAGACATTACCAATACGCTTGTGGGGGTCATTTTCATCCTTGGCGCATTAATGATTGGATTCTCCAAGGAGAAAAAAGAAGATGAATTCATTGCCAACCTCAGGCTATCATCTCTCCTCTGGGCAGTATGGGTAAATTATATCCTTCTGCTGCTTTCATTCCTTTTCATTTACGGAACAGGGTTTTTGAGTGTAATGATTTACAATATGTTTACCGTTATGATCATTTTCATAGGACGATTCAATTTTATTTTGTTCAAATACAAAATGTCTTCGCCCAATGAAAAATAACTTAAAAGTAGAACGTGCTATTCATAATTTGACTCAAGAAGAATTGGCTCAAAAGGTTTCGGTCAGTAGACAAACTATTCATGCCATTGAAACAAATAAGTATGTGCCATCCACAATTCTTTCATTAAAAATTGCACATATTTTTAATAAACCATTAGAGGAAATATTTACACTAGAAGAAACAGATTAAACTAACTAACCTTTCTTAGATAGAAGCAAAATATCATTTACTTCTAGGATATTTTTATCATATCCATGAATGGTTGCCCGTAGCATAGCCATCCCAAGTTCCTCTAATGTTGTAGTATAGCGAGATAAAACCAATTTAAAAAATGGATACATCCAGCCTATGTAGGCATAATATGGATGAGTATACTTCATCCCTTTTATCGGATGTAAATATCCAGGCCTGAAGCAGTATACCGCTTTAAATGGCATACGAATTAAATCATTCTCGGTTTTCCCTTTAACCCTCGCCCACATACTTCTACCCTTTTCAGTGCTATCTGTAGCCACACCAGAAATATAAGAGAATGATGCGTTTGGATTTTCACTTAAAAACGTTTGAGCAAAATGCATTGTTAAGGTATAAGTCAACTTAAAGTATGTTTCTTCTTTCATTCCAACAGATGAAACGCCTAAACAAAATAAGCAAGCATCATATCCTTTCAACTGCGTTGCAATTGGGTCTAGGTTAAAAAAGTCTGCATGAATAATTTCTGTCAATTTTGGATGCGTAAGCCCTGTTGATGAACGATTAACAATAAGAACCCCTTCTACTTCAGGATTATTTAATGCAACATGAAGAACACCTTCGCCTACCATCCCTGTTGCCCCTGTAATAATTATTTTCACCTTAATTAATTTTATTTTTGAGATTAACGCAATTCATAATTTCTAAACGTGAAAAACCGCTTTCCGGTCAACTTTTCTATAGCATATAGAAACCATTTCTTTATTGTAAATCGCTTTTTTGTGACATCAATATCGAGCTCCCAATTTTTTTCACTAATCCGTTTCAACATAACTTGAGGATGAGTTCCTTTAAATCGCTCTAATGAATCAAACTCATCATAATTAAAGATACCCTCAGTATTTTCAAGCCTTTCCTTCATTGCCTTTCCCATCCAATTGGTACTAAGGTTTCTTAGCTTATGATCCATTAACGCTGGACTCTTAACCCAACCATAATGGTAGATACTAGCATTAATTAGTTTGCAAGGTAACCGCTTACCGTCCATTCTAAATCCCTGAGCATCACGGAAAGAATAAATTCGAGGGTCATTCCGTATTATTCTGATTTCCTTATTATACCATCTCCTACTATCCCCATAATAATCATATGTCCCGTAGAAATGAACATAATTAAACACAAGTCCCATAATGCGGTTATCATTTAATTGTTCATTGCATGCATTTATAATTGATTGATGATACTTCTCATGAACAACTTCATCACACTGAATATAAAATGCCCAATCTGAATCAGCAGAAATATGACGCATAGCCTTATCAGTTTCAAGTGCCATAACCCTTCCACCAGGCAACTGACTTAAGTCCCACTCAGACTGCACAATTTTTATTTTAGGAGAACCGATACTGCGAATTAACTCTTCCGTCTCATCATCACTTTTACCAACAGAAACAATCATCTCATCTACAACCGGCAAAATTGATGTTATGGCCTCAAGGGCAGGATAATCATTAATAATTGCATTTCTTATTATTGTAAATCCAGATATTTTCATTTGAAAAGAAGAAAAATTTAGAAAGTAAGTTATTTTTTTTAAATACACCTAACCAACAATCAAAAGTATAATAAGATCTTGTGATTTCATACACAGTTCATCTTATCTTTAAGATTATACGTATAAATACAGTAACAAGAAATGAAAAAAATTTTCACTAACCTTACTTTTTGGGTTTTACTAGCTATACTATCTGGCGCGCTGATTGGGCATTTTTACCCATCCACAGGGGTTGCCATGCAACCAGCAGGAACCTATTTTATTAACGTAGTAAAAGTATTTATCACTCCGATTATTTTTTTAACGATTTCATTGGGAATTAGTGGAATGAACGACTTAAAAAAAGTTGGGCGTGTTGGAGGAAAAGCAATTCTCTATTTTGAAATCGTAACTACCCTTGCGCTAATCATCGGTATTCTTGTGGCCCATTTCATTCAGCCTGGTTCAGGCATAAACAGCAATGCCATTCAACAAGGTGATATCAGCAAATTCACATCGGGAGCAAAATCTTTTTCATGGATTAAATTCTTAAAAGATAATCTTACCATTCAAGTTTTGATTATTTCTATATTATTTGGAATTATCCTAAGCAAATTAAAAGACAAACAAAAAATTACAAGTGCATTGCAATTTGCTTCAAAATATGTTTTCAAAGGGTTACACATTGTAATGCTATTTTCACCTATCGGAGCATTTGGTGGCATGGCATATACAATTGGAAAATTTGGTATCGGCACATTACTGCCTCTTGGGAAATTAATGCTTACGGTATACACCACCATGGGCATTTTCGTTTTTCTAGTGCTGGGGTTAATCTTGCGTTATTATAAAATAAGCATCTTAAAATTTCTCAATTATATTAAAGAAGAACTGCTCATTGTACTCGGAACTTCATCCTCAGAAGCAGCGCTTCCGTCACTCATCGAAAAACTGGAGAAAATGGGATGTGCTAAATCTGTTGTGGGATTAGTAGTGCCAGCAGGCTATTCTTTCAACCTAGATGGCACAACGATTTATCTTTCAATGGCAGTAATTTTCTTAGCACAAGTCTTTCACATCGATCTTTCTATAAGTCAAATGCTAACTATTATTGGAGTACTCATGATTACGTCGAAAGGAGCTGCAGGAGTTACAGGAAGTGGGTTTATAGTGTTGGCTTCTACACTTAGCGCTATCCACGTAATACCAATCGAAGGTTTAGCATTACTGCTTGGTGTAGATCGTTTCATGTCTGAAGCTAGGTCTATAACCAATTTCATAGGAAATGGTGTAGCTACAATATTTCTTTCTAATCAAGAAAAAGCATTCAATAGAAAACAAATGGAGCTAGCCTTCTCCAATGAGGTGTATGAATATGAGCTAAAGGATAGTCTATAAAATGTCAACTACTTCTACTTTTTCCAAATACTTTGTATAGGGATTAATTCACTTTTGACGTTTGTAGCACTTCCACCTTGTTGAAATAGTGTAAGTTTATCAAAATTAGTATTAGGGAAAAATATTTCAGTCATCGCTAACTTCCCTTCGTCGACAAATAATTCAATCGAAGCAACATCAATCAACGCTTTTACGGTAATCTGTTTCCCAAATACATAATCTGCATGGTGTATAGCTGAAAAAAGGGTTGAAAATTCATGTTTGCCGGAATTAGTCCTATCCACATAACACTGATTTTTCTTCAGGTCAAATCCTATAACCACTTGCTCATTCAATGCATTACTCAGTTTAAATCCTACTTCAGTTGGTGAGGCATCAGAAAGATTAAATGTTAAGTTGAGACAATGTTGCAGTTTCCCATTCTGCAATATGATACTATCTTTTAACGAAGATTCATTCCGAATTAAATTTGAGGATTGATCAACTAATGATTTAAACTCTTTTACAGGGAGCTGTGTAAGCCTATACCCTGATTCCGTTTTCACTAATTTAATATCCCGAGGAATAGTCGTAGCACTTCTCCAATCAACAGTTGGAACTGATTGAGCATAATCTACCCAATTAGACATCCATCCAATGACAATATTTCTATTGGCTGGCAGTCCAGACCAAGTTACCCCAGCATAGTTATCTGTTCCATGATCGAACCACATGATTTGATCTGAAGGATTATCATTAGTAAATTTTTCTCCATCAAAATTTCCAACAAAATATTGAACACCTGAACCTCCATTCAATGCACCAGGATTTAAATTTTGCATCAACACCCACTTCTCTTTCCCGTCACTTGCGATATATCTTGAAAGATCAGGGCATTCCCATACGCCACCATGCGCTCCATCATTTTTGCCAAATGCACTAGCATATTTCCAATCTTTTAGGTTTTTTGAAACATATATTTCAGCATGATCATGAACGGCCAAGGTCATGCACCATATTTTCTTTGGTGCATACCAGAATACTTTAGGATCACGAAAGTCTTCATCTCCTTTATTTTTTACAACAGGATTATGAGCATATTTCGTCCATGTGCGCCCTTTATCTAAACTGTATGCGATGCCCTGTGATTCTCGGTCTTTTCTTCCTGCCTTTTCATACTCCATATTGTGGTAGGTGAATATCGCCACAATAGGCTTTTCCTTTCCCCGCTGAAACCCAGTGGTGTTAAACTCATCAACTACAGCACTTCCAGAGAATATATAGCCCAAAGAATCTGGATATAAAGCAATGGGAAGGTCTTCCCAATGCATGAGGTCTTTACTCACAGCATGCGCCCAATGCATAGGCCCCCAAACAGTTGCGTTAGGATAGTACTGATAAAAAAGATGATACTCCCCTTCATAATATACTAAGCCATTGGGATCATTCATCCACCCACGTTCAGGGGAAAAATGGAATTGAGGTCTATGTTGCCCATTTCGTTGAGCTGTAGCAGAAAATGATAGTGCTAAAAAGAAAAATAGAATAAGGAATGAATGAAGAATCGTCTTTCTCATATGGAGTAAATTAAATAATACCGATGAGGCTAATTTACACTTTTATGAGATAATCTGCAGCATAAGTAATCATAGGATCCATGGTCTTATACCTTACTTTGTATCCCATACCTTCAACCATACCAACAGCTTGACGGAATACTTCATTTGATTTATATCGTTGGTCAGGATTCAAATCAATATCAATCCAGATTGGCTTGGGAAGTTGATGCTGCCGCATTAGCTCAGCAGTTTCAATGGCATTCCATACTTCAGTCAATAAACGAGTTGAACGGGTGTATTCTCGAGGAGTCTTCCATTTCTTATACAATAAATGTGCCCCTTTGCCTTTCTTATAAAGTGCCACCACCGTTGCATAAATGGTTTTGTCTGCATAATTCTGTGAATCACAACCAATCATGATTTCGATGTCCGGAAATTCAAGTAGGTACGCTTTGATATATTCTACAATATCAACTTCTAAACTTGAATGCATTCTTTTAAAAAACATGGAGATAAATTTTAAAAGTGTACCCATCGCACAAGCACCAGAAATTACAGAACTGTCTTCTACAGTAAGTTAATATGGTTTGGCATCAAAGGAATACACAAATTATTAACATGTTAATTGCAGAAACATTTCATTAACGTCTAATTAATTATTTATTAACGAAGCAATTTGAACTTGAATTAAAATTAATTTATGGAACACTCAAATGTTATTTTAGTGCACACCAGAAACTTACTCAAACACGATGTGTTTAACCACTTGAATGATGATTTAATATCAGTAATTCATCACAGAATTTTGCAATCCCCCTCAAAAGAAATTGACAAGCGATTATTTTTTAAATTATGGCGAAATGGAGACTATGGCCTAAACTCCATGACCATACAATTACTTCAAAAAACGAACTACTTATTACAAACCTTTGGTGAACCGCTAATCGAAGAAGATTTTTTAGAACTAGCTTATGATTAAGGTGATCGAAAAAATTTAGATCTCACTAATCATTCTGATTATTTTGAATTAACCTGATTTATCAAATCTCTGATAAC
>CANGBH010000002.1 GCA_947451935.1 Chitinophagaceae bacterium | reverse complement strand
ATGAAATACCTTAAGTCAAAACAACTTGATCAAGTAATCACTCAAGTTAAACAGCCATTTCTTGGAATATGCTTGGGCATGCAATTGATGTGCACCCATTCTGAAGAAAATGATACTCCGTGCTTAGGTATTTTTGATGAGGCAGTAAAGTTGTTTAAGTCGAATGATTCATCGATTAAAATCCCACAAATTGGATGGAATACCATTGGACATCTTAAATCTAATTTATTCAACGGTATCGCAGAAAATAGCCATTGTTATTTTGTACACAGCTATTATGCTCATCTTGGTGAGCATACCATAGCCACAACAGATTATTGTTCTCCATACAGTGCCGCATTAAATCGAAACAACTTTTATGGAGTTCAGTTTCATCCGGAAAAGAGTGCATTAGTGGGAGAGAAAATTATTGAAAATTTTATAAACGAAGATCTTATATGCAGATAATACCTGCTATCGATATTATCAATGGGAAATGTGTTAGGCTCACAGAAGGTGATTATTCACGAATGACCGAATACTCAAATTCTCCCCTCGAACTCGCTAAGATATATGAGGCCAATGGTATTCAAAGGCTTCATCTGGTTGACTTAGATGGGGCAAAAGCGGGTGCTGTCCAAAATTGGACTGTTGCTCAAGAAATTGCTGCACAGACTAACTTGATTATTGATTTTGGAGGTGGTGTTAAAAGCCGGGAAGAAGTAAACAGAATTATTGACTTAGGTATAGCCTATGTTACGGTTGGAAGTGTTGCAGCAAAAAATGAAGCATTATTTATTCAATGGTTAGAAGAGTTTGGATCAGATCGTTTTTTATTAGGAGCAGATGTTCGGGATGAACAGATTATGGTTAGTGGATGGTTTGAAAAAATGGACATATCTATATTGCCATTTTTAGATAAATATCATCAGCAGGGTATTCATTCTGTTTTTTGTACAGATGTGAGTAAGGATGGTAGATTAGAAGGGCCATCTATTGATTTGTACAAAAAGATAAAATCTCATATTCCTACATTGAATTTAATTGCAAGTGGAGGCGTTACTTCAATAGAAGATTTATATGCACTAGACGAAGTAGGATGCTCAGGTGTAATTATTGGCAAGGCGATTTACGAAAATAAAATTTCGATTGAGCAGCTTTGTGATTACATATTGAAAAATAATTAAGTGTAATGTTAACCAAGAGAATTATACCGTGCCTAGATATTAAAAATGGTCGTACCGTGAAGGGAACCAATTTTGTAGACCTTCGCGATGCAGGAGATCCCGTTGAGTTGGCTGCATTATACGCTGCCCAAGGTGCAGATGAGCTGGTGTTTCTAGACATCACCGCAACAAACGAAAAGCGTAAAACCTTAGCTGAACTGGTTGATCGTATTGCTCAACGAATTAATATACCCTTTACTGTTGGTGGTGGAATAAGTTCAGTCGAAGATGTTAGGTTATTGCTAGATCATGGCGCTGATAAAATATCCATTAACACCTCTGCATTTAAAAATCCAAATTTGATTGATCAGCTTGCAGCTGAATTTGGTAGTCAATGTGTTGTTTTAGCTATCGATACTAAGCAACATGATGATGGAGAATGGTATGTTTATTTAAACGGAGGGCGTGTTGCCACCGAAACACGTTGTCTTAACTGGGCGATCGAAGGAGTAAGGCGTGGAGCAGGAGAAATCCTTCTTACCTCAATGGATCATGATGGAACAAAGTCTGGTTTTGCTAAAGAAATTACTGGCCTTGTCGCTGCCCACGTTCCTGTGCCAATTATCGCTTCAGGTGGCGGTGGAGAACCCAAGCATTTCGCAGCTATTCTCGATGGTATAGCCGATGCAGCATTGGCTGCTAGCGTTTTTCATTTTGGTGAAATTTCTATTCCAGATTTGAAACATTACCTTGATGAGCAAAATATCCCGATGAGATTAAATTATTGATTGTTTAACTTTGAACATATGAAGGATCTGAACATTGACTTTACTAAATTTCCTGATGGACTGGTACCCGCTATTATTCAAGATCAAAAAACCAGCAAAGTGTTGATGCTTGGTTATATGAATCAGGCATCATTTGATGCCACAATGGATTCTACCCGAATTACATTTTATAGCAGATCTAAGCAAAGACTTTGGACAAAAGGAGAGGAGAGTGGTAACTTTCTTGAACTTAAGTCAGTTTCGCTAGACTGCGATCAAGATGCCCTTCTATTTAAAGTAAATCCACTTGGGCCTGTTTGTCATACTGGCGCAGATACCTGTTGGGATGAAAAAAACCATTCAGACGATTTTCTCCAATACCTTGAAGACATCATTGAGCTTCGTAAAAATGGTTCTGATGAAAACTCTTATGTCAAATCACTCCTAGCTAGAGGTATAAATAAGGTTGCTCAGAAAGTTGGAGAAGAAGCCGTAGAATTAGTTATCGAAGCAAAAGATCAAGACAATGATAAATTTATAAACGAAGCAGCCGATTTAATGTTTCACTATTTGCTTTTACTTAACACTAAAGGATTTAGCTTGCAAGACGTAAAAGATACCCTCAAAAAAAGACATTCCAAATGAAAAAAGTATTACTTCTCTTATTGATTGTTCCAATAGGACTTTTTGCACAAAAGTCTGACAGCTTCACTATTAATGGAACGCTAAAAGGTATGCTTGATAAGACAGAGCTAGTACTTAAAAATGAAGAAATTAGTCCTGAGCCACTCGCAATAGTAAAGTCACATGGTAATCAGTTTACGATGACAGGTCGTATACCAGAACCTGGTATGTATTTTATACAGCCTAAAGATGCTCAACAAAAATTGATGATTTTTCTTGATGCATCTACTATTACGGTAGAGGGAGAATTTGTGAAACTACAAACAGCTAAAGTTACTGGATCTGCTACGCACAATGATTTTAATTCGTTTAATACAATATTCAATCCGCTATTTTCAAGTGTAACCACCATTGCACAACAATTGAATAAGGGCGTAAAAGATGAAAATGGGGAGATTAGGAAACAGTATGAAACCCTTGTTGCTACTATTAATTCAAAAACCGATCAGTTTATCGCTGAACATTATACATCTCCAGTTGCGCCTTTTGTAGTACTTGTTACGATGCAATTAGAACCTGATTTTCGCATTCATGAGGCGAGATTAAATATGATCAGTCCCAAAGCCAAAGAAAATTATTTTGGTAGAATAGCCCTCAAAACTATCGATGACAGTAAGTTTGGATCTATTGGAAGTTCAGCGCTTGATTTTACCCAAAAAGATGTGAATGACAACGATGTAGCTTTGTCTAGCTATAGAGGTAAATATGTATTGCTTGATTTTTGGGCGAGCTGGTGTGGCCCTTGCCGTCAAGAAAACCCTAACGTACTTAAGGCTTACCAAAAGTTCAAGGATAAAAATTTCACAGTACTTGGCGTATCCTTAGATCGGGCTAAAGACCCTTGGCTAAAAGCTATTAAGGATGATCGACTTGAATGGACGCATGTAAGTGATTTGAAATTTTGGAATAATGAAGTTGCTGTTAAATATAAGATTCAAAGTATCCCACAGAATTATTTGATTGATCCTAATGGGGTTATTATTGGTAAAAATTTACGAGGAGAAGAACTTCAATCTCGCTTGGAGGGATTATTTAAATAGATAGTTTTTTAGTAGTAAACATCTTCAAGAATAAAAAAGTCTGCATCATCTAATTCATTTAGTGTGATTGACAGTATGTTGAATTGTATCCATTTGTAGTCTGTATGTATTCTGATGTACTCAGCACCAGCAGAGATAAAATAATGTAGCTTCTTCTTATCGACAAGTTCTTCTGGATAGCCAAAGCGTGAACTTCTTCTGGTTTTAATTTCAAAAAAGTGAAGTTTATTATCTTTCGTTGCGATAATATCAATTTCCCAGTGTCCATGTCGCCAATTACTCGTTTTTATGGCATATCCATTTTCAATGATCCATTTATATGCCAGTTTTTCTCCTAATTTTCCTGTGTCGTTATGCCTTGCCATCAATTGATATGTTTTATCTTCGAAACTATTGAGGAGCTAACATAAACAATTGGGGTATGTACAAGATTAAAGGCAGAATTCAACATTATGCATGGGGTGGAAAAACCTTTCTTCCATCACTTTTATCCATTAAGAATGATGATCAACTGCCTTTTGGAGAATATTGGCTCGGAACACATGCTAGTGGGCCTTCATTTGTCCAGCTTAGTGAAAATGCTTCTACTTCACTATCCGCATTAATTCAGTCTGAAAAAAAACGATACCTGGGAAATAAAGTGACCAGTCAGTTTAATGGGCTTCCCTTTTTATTCAAAATACTGGATGTGCATGATATGCTTTCCATTCAAGTGCATCCCTCAAAAGCCTCTGCTGAAGCAGGTTTTGAAAAGGAAAACCAATTAGGCATTCCCTTAACCGCGCCAAATAGAAATTACAAGGACCAAAATCATAAGCCTGAAGTGATGGTTGCATTAAGTGAGTTTTGGTTGCTTCATGGATTTGCTCATGATATTGAAAAAAGGGTCAACGAATTTGAAATTCTATCTCTTTTCAAAGAGGACTTTATGCAAGGAGGAATAAAAGGGCTCTATAAAAAAATTATGGAATTGCCTGTTGAAACTGTTGATGATATTTTGGAGCCGCTTTCTGCCCGTATTATTGATTTATATCATGCCGACAAACTTGAAAAATCATCTCCAGATTTTTGGGCTGCTAGAGCAATAGAAACCTTCAAACAAGAAGATGGACATTTTGATAGGGGTATCTTCTCTATTTACCTTTTCAATATTTTAAGGTTGGAGCCAGGGCAAGCAATTTTTCAAGGAGCTGGAATGCCACATGCTTATTTAGAAGGACAGAATATTGAGTTGATGTCAAACTCCGATAATGTATTGCGTGCGGGGTTAACACCAAAGCATGTTGATATTCCAGAATTACTTTCAAATACTGCATTTGTTCCTACAATTCCTGAAATTATGAAGGGAGAGGTAGGTATTCCTAATCAAGTATATAAGTGTCTAGTCAATGATTTTATACTTTATGCAGATTGTATTCAGGCGGGAGAGGAGAAGGTAATTTCATGTGAAGCACCTGGTATTTTGTTAATATTGGAGGGTTCTGCTTCTTGGTCAACTCTTCATGCTTCATTGGAAACAGATGGACTAGATTCATTATTTGTTTCTGCCGGCGAAGAACTGAAGGTCAAAGCCAACTCAAAAACTTCCTTTTTCTTAGCTACCGTCCCTTCAACCCCTTAGACCTCCTCAACTCTTTCAACTCTTTCAACCCCTTAAACCTAGCTATACACATCATGAGGATAACTGTCCGCCTCTTTTCTTTTGTAGGAACTTTAAAACCTTATTTTTGCTATAGAAACTGATTATATGAAACTTACTCGATATACTGTTATTTCTTTCCTTTTATTAATTGTGATTGCTTCAGTTTACCGCGCTATACCTGGACGTCCTTGGGGATTTGCTCCACAGTTTGCCATGGCTATATTTGGCGGTGCTGTATTAAAAGATAAAAAGCTAGCTTTCTTGCTTCCATTGCTCTCAATGTTACTATCAGACTTGCTCTATCAAGTTTTATTTATCAATGGGTTTACCCCAATTGCTGGTTTTTACAGTGGTCAAGTAGAGAATTATTTATTGTTCACATCACTTACTGTGATTGGATTTTTTGTAAATAAGAATAACGTTCGCTCCATTCTAAAAGGATCTATTGCTTCTCCAACACTTTTCTTTTTTGCATCGAATTTTATGGTGTGGATTGGAAATGGGGGATTGCAAAGAACCAAGACGTTGACTGGGTTGATGCAAACATATGTTGATGGGATTCCGTTTTATGCAAATAGCTTATTGGCAACTGGAGTATTCAGTACCATTTTATTTGGAGCGCATTATTTATTTTTGAGAAGGGCTGAGGTTGAGCAAGCCGTATAAGTTTACCAAGCTCAATTATTGTATCCCACGTCCTCTATTAGTCCTGAGCCATCTGCAGCAGCTGTGGCAAGTTCATCACAGCGTTGATTATATGGATTTGATGCATGGCCTTTAACCCATGTAAATCGAATATGATGCCCTTGTGCTAGTGCATGGTATCGTTTCCACAAATCCTTATTCTTTTTACCTCCTTTGAAATCTGTCTTAATCCAATTGTCAAGCCAGTTCTCAGAAACCGCCCTCACCACATATTTGCTGTCTGAAAACACTTCAATGTTTAACCCTGAACGTGTTAATGATTCTAATGCAGCAATAACAGACATCAATTCCATTCTATTATTAGTAGTGTGGATATAGCCTTGTGAAATTTCTTTACTCTTGCCATTCCAAATCAATATAGCGCCATATCCCCCTCTTCCTGGATTTCCTCTTGCTGAGCCATCAGTATAGATTGTTAGTCCTTGTTGATTAATCATTCATTTCAATTTCACGTTACATGTAAAAATCAATCCCCGTTCTGGCTGGATACGGGGATTGATTTAATATAGTTAGTCAACTGAGTAGATCTATTCTACAACAGTTACTTTGATCGTATTGGTTGGTAAATGTAAATCGATAGGAGTGCTACCTGTATTTACCACTACATCGCCTTTGGCTACGAATCCTCTTTCTTTTAGAATTTGTATTTGGTCTGAGATAATACCATCTAGACTCTCTTCTTCTTCGTATAAAAAGGCTCTTACTCCCCAGCTTAAACTCAACTGATTTACTAAAGAACGTTCCTTTGTGAAAACATAGAGTTGAGACTTCGGTCTATATGAGCTAAGCATAAATCCAGTATATCCCGATTGTGTCATACCAATTAACGCATCGGCATTGGTGTTTTCTGCAAGTTTACAGGCAGTCAAACATACCGCATCACTGATAAAAGTAGGTGAGTGTGGAAGAGGTTTTATATCCTCATCACGATTGTATTTATATTCTGTCTTTTCCGCTTCGATGATGATTTTGCGCATTGTTTCAACCACAAGAACAGGGTGCATACCTGTAGCAGTCTCACCACTAAGCATTACCGCATCCGCACCCTCAAGTACCGCATTGGCCACGTCTGTACTTTCGCTACGATTTGGTTTTACGCGGTCAATCATACTCTCCATCATTTGAGTAGCCACGATAACAGGCTTTCCTCTATGTAGGCATTTCCTGATAATTTGTCGCTGAATCAGAGGTACTTTTTCTATAGGAACTTCAACGCCAAGATCACCTCTAGCTACCATGATACCATCTGATTCTAGAATGATTTCACGGATATTCTCAAGTGCTTCTGGCATTTCAATTTTTGCAATAACCTTTGACTTGCTGTTGTTTTCTTTTATGATTTTTTTGATGCCTGTAATATCTTCTACACGGCGAACAAAAGAAAGGGCAATCCAGTCTAATTGTTCTTTCAAAATAAATTCAAGGTCAATTAAATCTTTTTCAGTTAGTGCTGGAAGGGAGATTTTTGTATCAGGAAGATTTAATCCTTTTTTAGACGAGATGATTCCGCCTAATTTTACTTTCACCTTCACATCGCCGTTTGGCATGATTTGGTCTACTACTACTTCAATTTTTCCATCATCAATCATGATGGTATTACCAACCAATACATCACCTGCAAGATTAGGGTAGGACACATAGATCTTTTCAATTGTTCCTATCACTTTCTCATTGGTTAATGTTAGGATATCGCCCTCTTTAACCAATAATGAATTGTTTTCTATTTCACCCACCCTAAGTTTTGGACCTTGAAGATCTCCTAGGATTGCAATGTTATAGGGTTCTGTAGCGCTTATTTTTCTGATAGAGTCAATGATTCTTTTCTTGTCTTCATGAGCCCCATGAGAAAAATTCAATCTAAATACGTTAACCCCAGCTTTTACCAATGCAAGCAATTGCTCATAGCTATCACAAGCTGGTCCTACTGTTGCTACAATTTTTGTTCTATGTATAGTGTGCTCCTGTGCAGCGTCATTATTCATTTCTTGATGAAAATACTTTCCAATGTTTTTGCTCATATTGTTTAATTCAATGATTCGAATAAAAAAAACAGCAGTATAGCTGCTGTTTATAAATTTAACTGGCTAGTATCTTAACGATTTTTAACCATTCTTCACTTATCTTTTGTTTTGCTTTGATGGCATTGTCGAGTGGGGTATAATGCATCTTGTTGTTTACAATACCCACCATAACGTTTACTTTTCCTTCAAGTAAACACTCAACAGCTGAATAGCCCATTCTGCTAGCGATTAACCTATCCATGCTAGAAGGTGAACCTCCGCGTTGAATATGACCTAGAATGGCCACACGTATATCAAAGCCTGGGATCCTATCCTTAATTACTTTAGCAAGATCATTTGCGCCTCCAAAATCATCACCTTCTGCTACCACGACGATATTAACCAGTTTTTTTCTTTTTTCTTTCTCTTGTAATGACGCTAAAACTTGCTCAACATCTGTTTTTTTCTCAGGAATTAAAATATGCTCTGCTCCAGTACCTATGCCAGAATGAAGAGCAATATATCCGGCATCTCTGCCCATAACCTCTACTATAAACAATCTGTCGTGTGCATCTGCAGTATCCCTTATTTTATCAATCGCTTCAACCGCAGTATTTACTGCTGTGTCAAATCCAATGGTAAAATCTGTCCCTGCTATGTCTTTGTCAATTGTCCCAGGAATCCCTATACAGGGTATGTCGAATTCATTAGAGAATATCTGTGCTCCTTTGAATGAGCCATCACCACCGATAATGACTAGTCCATCAATACCATGACTTTTTAGGTTTTCATATGCTTTTGCACGTCCTTCTTTCGTCATGAATTCCTTACACCTTGCCGTCTTAAGGATGGTACCGCCACGTTGTATAATATTGGCCACACTACGGGAGTCCATGCGGTTAATGTCGTTGTCTATCATACCGGCATATCCTCTAGTTATGCCAAATACTTCTAAACCATGATATATCCCTGTTCTTACAACAGCACGAATACATGCGTTCATACCAGGAGAATCTCCTCCTGAGGTCATCACACCAATTTTACTCACTTTTTTTTGCATCGGATCAATTAATTGACTTGGGTTAAATGGCGATGGTTCTTAAAGCACTTTTTAAGCGTTCTAAGTGGTGCAAATTTACCAATTTTAAGTGAAACTTAGCCCTATGTTCACAACTTTGATATTCCAATGTTCCATCGATCTATTTGATCAAATTGAACAGAGGATTGAATAGAAAAGAAGTATTGGCTAATAGGGGACAGTTAAGAAAAAATTTCAGCTAGTGCAGTCTTAAATGCTGTTGGTGCATACCCCAATTCATCTATGGCTTTTTTTATGTAAAAACCTGTTCGCTGAGGCCTTTTCCCAGGTTGTGTAAATGTTGTTGCGTCAACCGGAGTAATCAATTGCTCGTCAAGCTTAAGGAATCGAGCTACCTCAATTGCCATTTGATAGGGAGTCATAATCTCGTCACCTGAAATATGGTAAATCCCCTTAGCTTGTCCCTCAACAGCTTTTATAATTCCTTTTGCTAAATCTGGAATGTAGGTAGGTGTCCTGATTTGATCATTTACAACCTTGATTGGTTTGCTTTCTACAAGACTATCTCTAACCCAATAAATGAAATTTGAGCGTTTGATTTGGTCGGTTTTGCCATAGAGTAGGACCGTCCTAATGATTGACCAACTAAGTCCACTTTGAATGAGATATTGTTCGGCAAGCTCCTTCGTTTCCCCATAGTAATTTACAGGACCTATTTGATCTGATTCAACATAGGGACCATCATCGCCACTGAATACAAAGTCTGTAGAAATAAAGTGAAAAGCAGCATTTACCTCTTTGGCTAAGCTTATTAATGACATGGTTGATGCTGTATTAATGCTATAGCATTGGTCCTTATTCAATTCACAGTCATCTACTTGTGTCATCGCTGCTGAATGAATAATGGCGTCCGGTTTAAATGAGTCAAAGAGATGTTTAGCTCTAACTTGATCAGTAATATCCAGCGATGCATAATTGCTTTTTTCGTTGAATATCAAGTGGTTGTGTCTGAGTTCGCCTTTTCCGGTTGCCAATAGGGTGTGGTTGGTTTTTGATAGCTGTTCTGTTATAGCTGATCCAAGCATGCCATTGGCTCCGGTAAGCAAAATTTTCATTTAATTTTTATTTAGTTAAGCTATATAAATTATTTATTATCAGTATTATATATAATTATATTATATTTTTTCTGCAAGTATTTTGAACCTCAGAAACATCTCCTCACTATACCAATTGCCATCCCGGGTTTGTTGTATTACTTCTTGATGGGCTCTCTTTTTATAGGCAAAGGCTTTCATGTCTGCCATGTTTTCCCATACACTAAAGGTAGCTTGTTTAACGAAAGGGATTTCCCCAATTCCTACAGAATATACAAGTCCTTGGGTTCGGCTAAGGTCTTTTGATGCATGAGGAACGGCTCTCCAAAATTGCCCCAGTTTACTGAGGCGTATGGTAGCTCTAGTCAGTACTCCGATTTTGCCAATTGGTTCCTCGCTACTTTTTCGTTGGCTGACGAATGATTTTCCATCCCACGTACCATGGCCAGCATAGGGTTCTAATAAAAACCAGGAAATGGTTACCTTAAAAACTCTCCACCAAAAGCGAATGAATGCTCCTACAATGGAATCTGGATTGAGTTCATGTCTTTCCGAATTCTCTGATGGAAAGAATACCATGATGGCCCATTGGTTAAAATCTGGGTGAATATCGAAAGTCCCATTTTTACCACAGCCCATGAGTTTGTAGAAAACCACCTTTTTATTTAAGAAAAGAGGGATATGGAATAAGGCCATGCTAAGGAAAGCGAAGGGGATATTGCGGTTCTTGTATTTTGTGATGATTAGAAATGCTTTCATTTCGAATCACTAAAAACTATTCTTCCACATCATGCTCTCGATTGGCTTGTTCGGCTGACTGCTGTATTTAGCATTCTTCTTCTGATTGTATTTAACTTCAATTTCTCCGTCAACTGGGAAGTAAATAAGTTGTCCTATCGGCATGCCATGGTAAATCTTAACGGGTTGTTTTACAGAAATCTCTAAGGTCCAATTTCCACAGAAGCCAACATCGCCCTTTCCAGCTGTTGCATGGATGTCAATGCCTAGACGACCAGTTGAAGACTTGCCCTCTAAAAATGGCACATGCTCGTGGGTTTCAGTATACTCGAGGGTAACACCTAAAT
This sequence comes from Chitinophagaceae bacterium, assembly GCA_947451935.1. GTDB lineage: Bacteria > Bacteroidota > Bacteroidia > Chitinophagales > Chitinophagaceae > Pollutibacter. Next base: position 87,048 of record CANGBH010000002.1, on the reverse strand, counting down.
AAAATACATGGGGGTACAAAACAAATCCGTCATCTGGAATATCAAAATACTCAATCTCATTATGCTTTTTGGCATCTAACAAATGATTCTTGTATGTAGCTAAGCACTTTCCTAAATGGACATCATATGAATTACTACCAAGACAATTTCTGTCGTATGGTGTAACCTTGATGGTTCCTTTCTCAATTTCTTCTAAGATGCGTAAATCAGACAAAATCATTTTCTACAGGTTTTACTTCCCAAAATTCGCGATTTACAGTAAGCTTTTGAAGTCGATTTTTCAACAAAGTGTAAACAGCCTACCTTATTTTAAAATGCCTATCAGGGAGTATCTACTATTCCTCAATCGCTTAACTTTACATCATGCCATTGGTTTTTACTAAAGATCATCAAGGTTCTCATATAGCCCTATGGAATATAGAGGAAGAAGAGCCATTTTTTACTGAACGAATTCCCTACAGGCCTGATTCCTCACATGCAGTTAAGCGACTTCAGCAGCTATCTTCTAGGTATTTGCTTGAATTGATGCATCCTAGCTTTCCTTTTGATCAAATAGAAGTTACTAAAGCGGGTAAGCCCTTCCTAGCTGAGTCAGAATTCCATTTTTCATTGTCACATTGTGATGGCTTTTCCGCTGCAATAATAGGTAAAATTGCACCAGTTGGTATAGACGTGGAACGGATCAATCCACGCATTTTACGAATTGAATCTAAATTTCTCAATGCTACCGAATATGAATTGCTATCAGGATGTAACGAAGAGTTTAGGGTGGTTTATAGCACCCTCTTCTGGAGCATAAAGGAGACGGTCTTCAAGTGGTGGGGTGATGGGGCAGTTGATTTTTCCGAGCAAATTCAAATAAAATCAATTGACCTATTAGATAAAGGAACGGCATTAATTAAATTCGGAAAAAATTCTGAGACTGAGCTTCTTGTTGAGTATATACGATATCAAGATACCTGGATAACGTATGTTGAACATGGAGTTTTAAAAGAAACTCCTTTATCAAGTAAGTAGAAAACCAACTTAATAAAGGAGTTGCCTTGATTTTATTTTTTTATTTCAATCCTGCAATCAATTTTTCATTTAAGGCTACATAATCTGAATTTTGAGCAGCCTTTGCTAGGTCTATTGATTTAAGTGCGGCAGCTTTAGCTTCTGCTTTTTTGCCTTGAAGTGATAAGCATTTTGCTTTTTGATGCCATATCCAAAATGCATTAGGAGTTTGCTCAATGGCTTTATCAAACCATGCTGATGCTTTTGTCAAGTCTTTGCCATTGTCCATGTAATACATCGCGGCATTGAAATAGGGTCTATTGTCAGCATTCATCAAATTGTCAATTTGCCCCATTATCTTAGTGTCAATATCCTGTTTGATTGTAAACGAAACAGCTGTTTGATCCCAAACAAGCATCATGTCGACTGAATTATTTTTTACTTTATCAAACAATATCATAAACGTCTCTACCGAAAAAGGTAGTGAATTGGCTGTAGCGGTAAGTCTTACTACATCCATATCTTGTTTATAGGCCGCTGGAGAGGTAACATCAAGTTGTTTGGTAATGATGATTGTCCACTCATATCCACCAGGAATAGTAAGTAGTCCATATTTTCCTGCTGACACTTTTGTTCCTCCGATGATTACATCCTCACTAAAAGTTAGCGTAGTAGCTCCATTTGCACCAGTGCGCCAAATAGCACCGTATGGAACAAGATCACCAAATATGGTTCTTCCTTTCATGTTAGGCCTAGAGTAGGAAAGTTCGATGGTGCCAAGGCCAAACTCCTGCTTAATATTTTGAGATGATGATGGGGCTGGAACTTTTAAGCCTTGAGCAAGGCCGATTGAATAGGTTGCAAGGGTTAGTAATACAAGAAGTGTCTTTTTCATTTAACTATATTTTGATTGTAAGATAAAACAAAAACTGTGGCAATAGGTTGAGGTAGATTATTATTTATTTTTAAATCCGGGATGATATTTATTGAGGGTGTCACGTAGGAAATTGCGGTCCAAGTGGGTATAGATCTCTGTAGTGGTAATGCTTTCATGACCAAGCATTTCTTGGACAGCCCTCAAATCTGCTCCACCCTCAACTAGGTGTGTAGCAAAGGAATGCCTGAAGGTATGGGGAGATATGTTCTTTCTGATATTGGCCTTCATTGCAAGATCTTTTATAATGTAAAAAACCATGATGCGTGACAAGGATGTACCTCGTCTATTTAAAAACAGGATGTCTTCATGGCCTTTTTTTTCCGTGATTTTTGATCTGATTTCATTCACATAGATGAGTATATGTTTTATGGCTTCACCACCAATTGGAATTAGTCTTTCCTTATCGCCTTTGCCTATTACTCTTACAAAACCAATGTCTAAATACAAATGCGATCTTCTTAAACTAATTATCTCACTAACCCTCAAGCCACAACTGTAAAGGGCTTCAAGCATAGCTTTATTCCGTATACCTTCTGCCTTACTTAAATCAATTTGGGAAATGATGAGTTCGATCTCTTCAAATGTTAGTGTATCGGGAAGTGCCTTTTTTAGTTTTGGTGCTGACAGTAATTCTGTAGGATCTGTTTTGCTAATTTGTTCTTGCAAGCAGTATCTATAAAAGGATTTAATTCCGGATATAATTCTTGATTGTGAGCGTTCGCTCATGCCAAGTTCAGTTATCCAACGTGTATATTCTTGAAGTTGTTGTAGGGTGATGTTATCTGGGCCACCCTGTATGCTATTCAACTCAATGAATTGAATCAATTTGTCTAAATCTAGCCCATACGCCTCAACTGTATTTGGGGAAAGGGATTTCTCCAATTGTAGATGCATCAAAAAACCCTTCTTGTATGAGTTCCACATGTTTTAAGTATTTCCTAGGCTTAGTTCTGTATGAATCATTTATTCCATTAAATTCGCAACTCAATATTACCACTAATTTAATAAGTAAGTAAGGCATGGAACCAATCAACCTTCGTTCATTCAAAATAAAGTCGGGGAAAAATAAAAGGAAGATGCGTCTTTTTCTCAGTAAGGTTGAAAAAAATCCTCCACGTGGGCTAGATAAACTAGCTGAAAAAATCGAAAAAGAAGTTTGGCAAGAAGTTGATTGCCTAAGCTGTGCTAATTGTTGTAAGTCGATGACGCCTACATTTACAAAAAAAGACATAGTCCGGATCTCAGAGCACTTTGATCAAACACCAGAAGAGTTTAAGTCGAAATGGCTTTACAAGGATACCAATGGTGATTGGATGAATACTAGAAATCCCTGTCAGTTTCTTGATAAAAAGACAAACATGTGTTCCATCTATGCGATACGTCCAGCAGATTGTGCTGGCTTTCCACATCTTGCAAAAAAGAAAATGGTTGAATATATCCATGTTCATAAACAGAATGTCGAGTATTGCCCAGCAACCTATATGATGGTAGAAAAGATGAAGGAAATGTTGCCTAAATAGATTAGAAAGGATAGCCAATTGCAAATTGAAAGGTTGGCTTATTCCAAACTTGATCAACAAACCATCCACCACTTTTGGGTGTATAATATCGCTTGATATTATCGTTTCCTATGTTCAGCGGACTATATCTCGGGTCTTTTACCGGAAATCCAAGATCAAAGCGAAGTACGAAATAATTGAAATCAAGTCGTGCGCCAAATCCCGATGCAACTGCAATATCTTTCCCGAGTCTATTGAAATTAAAGCCTGCATTTTTCAGGGTACCATCAAGGTCATTTCTAAACCAAATATTACCTACATCGGTGAATACAGCTCCTCTCATCCAAAATCCATAAAATTGAAATAGATTGAATCTATATTCAGCATTGGCTTCAAGCTGAACATCAGCATACTTATCATTGAATGTGCCCGATGCAACTGTATCATAAAATATATTGGAACCTATACCAAGTTTTCTAATAGACCATCCTCGCATACTGTTTGGGCCACCGGCAATAAAGCTTTTGAAGAAGGGGAGAGTTACTTGTCCCTTTTTCGATTCGGTTCTAAACGCAAAGCCTGCTCCTGCAAAAGCCCTAAGGTGTAAACTATTATTTTTATTATTGATGATATGTTTGAACTCTGCATCAAGTTTTATGAAACGATATAAGTTACTTAATGCCTTCCCGTTTTTGGTCAAGTTTTTGAATAAAGCACCTGTGGTTAAACCACTTTCTTCAGCATAAAGTTTAAGAAGACTTACTCGTTTTGTAGCATTGGGTGTCATATTCCTGTTGAACATGGCGTTCATGCCGATTAATAATCCGTTATTATATGTATAAAGTAATAAGGGGAAATTTTTAATAGATTCAAGGAAAAGACTATCTGGTCTAAACTGTGTGTATTCTAAACTGATAGGCCTTACCTGCCAAGAGCTATATGGGTTTGGTTTCCATTCATATCCCATGAATAGATTAAAGGTATTCAATTGAAAAAACTGAAAACGGTTTATATAAGAGGCATCAGCAGATACAATGGTTCTTGCTTGTTGAAAATAAGATTTGATTCTATTGCTTACGGGGGCTACAAGCCATGGAAAAGTTAATCGATTAGTAAGTGTAATTTCTCCGGATAGAATTTTTTCAAAATTATTGAATTCTATACCCGTACGTAAGTTATTTTCAAGTTGGATGGCTTTCTTACCAATATTTCTATTGCGTAAGGTGAAGTTGTTAGCAAGACCAACACGACCACTTCCTACTTGAATTAATTGAGAGGTGTTGATGATACTGCTACCTTCTAAATCAATACTGAAGTATTGCTTTTTTGCTGGTTGTAGTCGAAGTGTATAATTCAGTTGTTTTTTTATATCATCAATTTCAGAACTGATATTGATGTTTTGCCATGCACCAAGTTTGTTGAAATTATTTAGTGTTTTGCTGTAGTTCTCTCTTTTAAATACAGTCCCTGGAATTAGCTCAATGTATTTACCTATGAAACCTGTGTTAAAGGTATTGTGGATAGAATGAATTTCAATGAAGGCAGAATCTGTATAGAGTTGTTTTTTTCTTTCAATTGTATCTTCAGCTGTTATATCTGGGTAAATAATAAATTGACCTACTTTATATTGAAAATAGTGTGTACTATCCGTCTTGCTTCGTAACCTGAAAAATAGATTTACTTCGGGTTGCTCAGATTTTTGTTGAATTCTAGTAAGTGCTCTTGTATATTCTATTGGATCCAACATCACATCAAGAAGTTCTGTGTAATTCGTGTCGGCCTCTGCAATGATATCTTGCTTAGATATTTTATAGTATCCTTTGTTTTGAAATAGTTCAATCAATCTATTTATTTCTAAATCGACTGATTGATATTCAAATGCTTTCCCTTGTTTGAGTTGTGAGTTGTTTTTTTCACTACTTGCTACTTGTTGCAGTGCGGAATCTATAAACTCATATTCAATCTTGCCAATGGTATATTGTGGTCCTGGTTCAATTACATAATTCGTGCGAATACGAATTTGTTTTTTTCTAACTAGTGTATCTAATTGAAAATTAATCTGGCTTCTCCTATACCCAATGCTGCTCATGGTGTTTTTTAAATTTTGAGCAGATTGAATAACTTGTTCTTCCTTATATATATTCGGACTGTCAATCACTGATACTGGAATGACCCAAGGAAACGATGGCCAAGGGATTTTAGTTGCCATTCTAATTTGAGCACTGTCTTCAATTTGAGATAAAAGGCTGCTTTTTATTTCAACCTTTTTTTGCTTTGGAAAGCTACCATTGAATTTTATGTTATTTTCGAAAAAAAATGCGGTATTCTTAGGGTAGCGCTTAACGATTGTACATCCTGATAATAGGAATGTAATCATAAATACTCCCAGTAGACTATATAATGCATTTTTCAAAAACAAGTAGTAAGAATTATTAGTTTGAAATGTTGAACAAATCTCATGTCAAATATATCCAAAGTTTAGCCCATAAAAAATATAGGGACGAGGCAGGTGTTTTTATCATCGAAGGAGTGAAAATGGTCGATGAGCTGATAAACTCTTTTCCTGAAAGGCTTTTAGAGGTCTTTGCAACCCCGAAATGGATGGAACCTAGAGAGGGAATTGTGAAAAACTTAACTCAGTTAAGCGTAGTTAGTGAGGATGAACTCAAGAAAATATCACAACTAACTACTCCAAATGAATTGCTCGCATTGGTTTCTAAGCCCACTCATGTCAATAAAATCGAATTATTGGATGGCCTAACGGTCATGCTAGATGAGATTCAGGATCCTGGAAATCTAGGGACAATTATCCGCTCATGTGATTGGTTTGGTGTCAAGAATATCGTCTGCTCTCCACGTACTGTTGATGTGTTTAATACAAAAGTTATCCAAGCCTCAATGGGTAGCATCATGAGAATTAATATTTATTACGAAGAGTTATTAGATGTTATTGATCGATTTGGAACTATTCCTGTTTATTCTGCTGAATTATCAGGGAAATCTATTTTCGATATCAAGTTTACTTCTCCATCTATTTTAGTTATCGGTAATGAAGCAAGAGGCGTTTCTCCAAATATTAGTCTTCGCTCAACGCACAAAGTATTTATACCTAGTTATGGTAATGCTGAATCACTTAACGCAGCAGTAGCCACCTCAATTATTTTGTCGTGTATGACAAAATAAGTTTATTTAAATCTCAGCGCTTTCGATGGATTTATTTTTCTACTAATCAATGTGGGAATAAAGAGTATCGCAAATGAAACAAGTGCCGTCCCACCAGAAACAAGCAGCACATCTTGATATCGGATGTAGACTGGCGCAATATTCACGTAATAGGCTTCTTCATTGAGCCTTATAAATCCTGTGTATTCTTGGAGTAAGCAAATGGCTAAGCCTATTAATGTTCCAGACACTATGCCAATTCCTGCAATCCAAGATCCATAAGCCAAAAATGTTCTTTGGATTTGTATATCTCTAGCCCCAAGCGCTTTCAAAAGTGCAATCATACTTGTACGTTCCAATAAAAGTATAATCAAACATGTAATTAAATTAATGAGTGCAACAATCGTCATGATTGTGATGAGAATAACTTTATTTGTATTCTGGAGGTTTAGCCAATCGAATATTTCAGGGGAGAGCTCCCTTAATGTTTGGGCATTCCATCCGGTGGGTAGCTTTTCATAAATTTCAGAAGCGGCAAGATCCATAGTGTATGGGTCATGTAAATTGATTTCATAACCTCCAATGTCTTGTGAACTCCAGCCGTTTAACTTTTGAATCAGCTTTATGTCTCCGATTGCATATAGTTTATCGTAAACATCAATTCCTGTTTTAAACAGTCCGCTCACCCTGAGTTTTCTTGTCCTAGGTGCAGACCCATCTGTTTGTATAAAATAAATCAACACAAATTTTCCTACATCTGTCCCCAATTGGTTAGCTGTATATTCTGACAGTACAATATTATCGCTATATGTAGTATCATTAAACTGTGGCCAATGTCCTTTTGTTAGGAATCTATTTATTTTTTCAAAAGAATAGTCTGCTGATATGCCTTTCATTAAGATGCCTTCAATAGTTCCATTTGCATTGAGTATTGCGGATTTAGTTGCAAAAATGCTGTATGATAATACCTGCGGATTGTGACTAATCATGTATTCAGCCGTATCGTTTCGAACGATTGGTGTCTCTTCAGCGATATTAGCTCTGAGCGGTTCGAAATGTTGTACTCTGATGTGCCCCCAAAAGCCGAATATCTTCTCTGCAATTATCTTTTGAAAACCATTAATAAAAGATAGTGAAACAATCATCGCTGCCACACTGATTGTTGTTGCAGCAATCGATATGCGCATTATAAAGGAAGAGAATGCCTTTTTTTTAGCTGAAATTAGGCGCTTAGTTATAATGAGAGATAAATTCAAGGAGAAGTGCTTGTGTAGTAAAAATACAACTCATTGAGGAAACTCACCAAAGAAAAGCAGATGCTATTGAAGCATGGGCTTGTGCAAAGCAGTTGAATAAATGACTAATTTAGATCTATAAACGATATTGATGAACAAGTCTATTATGCTTTTTCTTTTTATACTTTTTCTGATAGGTTCCGCATCAGCTCAGCGACTACCAGATCAAATGTATATGTCCAATATAAAGACAGTTAAGCTAAATCGTTTTGGAGATCCTTTATCATACCCTGTGTTAGCATTAAACTCCTCTGATCAACTCGAGTTGAATTATGATGACCTGGAAGGAGGGGTTAAAAATTATTACTATACCTTAACATTATGTAACGCAGATTGGACACCCGCTCAACTTAGTTATTTTGATTACGTTAGAGGGTATTCACAAGTTAGAATAAATACCTACCGTAATTCTTCCATTTCACTCACGCGGTATACACATTATCAAGCTACATTACCTGATCGAAATTGCCAACCCATTAAGTCCGGAAATTATTTATTAAAAGTCTTTTTGAATGGAGATACTAGCCAATTGGCTTTTACGAAGCGTTTCTTAGTTGTAGACACTAAACTTAGTGTAGCTGTTCAAGTAACGCAACCCTATAATCAAGAATATTTTCAAACGCATCATCGATTTCAAGTTCAAGTTGATACACGAAATTTTGATGTGCGCTACCCACAGCAGCAAATCCGTGTTGAGATTCTGCAGAACTACCGTTGGGATAATAAGCTCACCTTAACTATGCCAACCTTCACTCGTCAGGATTTACTTCAATATAGTAATGAGAACGAGATGTTGATGCCAGCAGGCAAAGAATTTAGATGGCTTAATCTAAGAAGTTTTAGGTTACTCGGAGATCGAATTTCCAAACAACAAAACACGGATAGCAGTTTTAGCCTTTTTGTAAAGGAAGATCAATCTCGAATGCCTAAACAATATTTCTTTTACAAAGACATAAATGGTCTTTTCGTAAATGAAACGATTGAAACAATCAATCCATTATGGAATGCGGATTATGCTAAAGTTCACTTTTCTTATAGACCAACTAACGATTTGCCTAAAGATGCTGATGACCTAGTAGTGTTTGGGGCGTTAACAAACTATGGGAAAGACCCAGAAGCTAAGTTGGTATACAATCCTCAAAAAGGAGTTTTCGAAACTGATCTTTTCTTAAAGCAAGGTTATTACGATTATCAATATGCAGTGAAGGAAATCCAGTCTGGTTCTGTTCGATTTAACTCTTCTACAACTGAACAGAATGCATGGGAGACTGAAAACATCTACTTGATTTTGGTTTATTTTAGGCCTCTTGGCGGGCGATATGATGAACTTGTCTCTGTTCGACAAGTTAGTAGTCAATTCAATAGGGGAATTCGTTAAATTAATTCATTGTTTCGTTTACCACTGTATGTACAGATTTCCATTTAAGTTTTCACTTATTCGCTTTAAAAAAAACCGTTATCTTTGCTACGGCAGGTCTTACACGACCAGCTCCTGCTGAACTCCCCCAGGACCGGAAGGTAGCAAGGGTAGGTGGTTGAGCGGTGCGATGTAATAAACCTGCCATTTTTTTATATTCCAAAATACATCCCACATGAAATTTTTCATTGATACCGCTAATCTTTCTCATATTAAGGAAGCTCACGATTTAGGCATTTTGGATGGTGTTACCACCAATCCTTCATTAATGGCAAAAGAAGGTATCAAAGGGGAAGAAAATATCCTAAAACACTATGCAGACATTTGTGCATTGGTGGATGGGGATGTTAGTGCTGAAGTATTGTCTACTGATTTCGAGTCAATGGTAGCTGAAGGGAAAATATTAGCGGCTATTCATAAAAATATTGTTGTAAAGGTTCCCATGATTAAAGATGGTATTAAAGCCATTAAGTGGTTTACGGATCATGGTATTAGAACCAATTGTACTCTCGTATTTTCAGCAGGACAAGCAATTCTTGCGGCAAAGGCTGGTGCAGCCTATGTTTCACCTTTTATAGGAAGAATTGATGATAGCAGTTGGGATGGTATTGCATTGATTGAACAGATTTCTCATATTTTTTCAATTCAGGGTTTTGATACCGAAATACTTGCAGCATCTATTCGTAACCCACTTCATATTGTAAGGTCTGCAGAAGCAGGGGCACATATATGTACATGTCCACTTGACTCAATTATGGGCTTACTAAAACATCCACTTACCGATATTGGTTTAGCAAAATTCCTCGAAGACGCAAAGAAGATGTAATCTGAATTGTGTTAAATGAGATTTTTTTTAGGGTAATCTCTATTTTGTTACAGGTTCCACCAATAATTAAACTTTAAAACAAGGGCCCTGTTCTTCACATTGAAAGGGTATGGGTAATAGTTATCTGTATACACTAAGAAAAGATCAGATGCTGGCTTATAGCGCCATTGAAAACGAGTATTAATGTTGATATTTTTCTGTTGATTATTATACTGGATAAACGTAGTGAAAAATAACGTATTGGTGAATGTCACATCTATTCTCGGTCCTACCAACCAAAAGGTATTTTTGTTCCAAGGCTGTGGTAAAATGATGTGATTATAACTTGTACTAATGGCTGCACTAAGATAAGGCTGTAGTCTATAACCAAAGTCTGTACTTATAAAACTTCTGCTTCCATGTGCATAGTATCCGCCAAAACGAGTAGCGATTGCGTAGGTGAAAAGTTGTTGAGGCTTTGATGTAAATTCTGTACCTACTGCATTCCATCTGTGTTTGCTGCCAATAGAGAGTGTGTCCTTTCCGAAATTAGTCGGGTCAAACGGTTGAAGCAATTTGACATAATCATAGGAGACCCACTGTGTAAATGTTGCTTGATTGCGCAAGTTCAAGGTATACGACATATAGGTTGTATTGTCCGTAAGCTTGAGCTGATCTGTATAATAGTTATATGTAAAAAGCTTAATCGATTGACTTGTAATTTTTTTATTTCTGTTGAAGAAAGTCCATGATGCAGCAGGACTTAATTTTATATAATCCTTTCTTGGAACATAGCCGACCTCTGCATTGTATTGCCTACCAACATATTCCTGTTGCCAGTTGAATGTCCATTTTCTACTGTTGTATTGTAGATTTGCAGCATGCACCCAATCTTCTTTGCTGGTTGATTTTGAAAAAGATTTTAACACAACGGCTTTTCCTGTCCACAAATTATTTGGAGAAGCTAAATTGTATTCTACTCCTAGATTACGATTGTAAGGATTGCTAAAGTAAGCAGGATCTTTTTCGTCACGATGTAGAATTTGATCTCTATTTACAAATAATAGTCCAACATTGGATCTAGCAAAAACCCTTCGTTGTAATGCAAGCACTGTGTAGTTTTGGGAAGGCGTTAATTTTGAAACCACCCGGTCTGTTTGCATGTTCAATAAACCCAACCTCCAATCCTTATTAATTTTTCCACTAAGTCGAGCACCTACTTGAATAGGCGCATTAAGACCAATTCTTCTTGAAAAAAATGGCCTAATTGTAGCATAACCAAAGTTTGAAAATTGATCCCCATTTTCTAGAAAAAATTGTCTTTTTTCAGGAAAAAATAATTCAAATCTATCCAGGTTGGTAACCTGCCTGTCAATTTCAACTTGGGAGAAATCAGGGTTAACAGTTAAATCAAGGTTCAATGCTGAATTCACGGCTATCTTAGCATCTACTCCAATTTGCTTCCTGTATGTAGTAGGTTGATGTTGCTCATGGTCCATGCTTCCTCCGGCTAATACATAAGGGATTATGGATACATTCCGACCAGCTTCAGGTGGGTCATCTTCCCAAATAAGACTCCCTGAATAAGCTAAAGCGGAAGTCGAAAATTGCCTTGGAATAGGGGTCCATGTTGATTTCTCAGCAACGGTAATGTCAAGGCGACTAAAATTCACCCCCCAGCTTTTTATACCTTGTTTGTATCGAATTGTTTTAAATGGAATTGAGGCTTCCCAGACCCATTTGTCAGGATAGTTTTTAACTTTTGAAGACCATTTATTATCCCAGTTTAAGTCAACTCGTGCACCTTCATACATGGTGCCATCCCATTGGGCTCCTGCTGCATTTGAACCAAAACTAAATCCGTTAGTTTGATCGTCAAATGGATCCATGAATAAGAGGAAGTTATCATTTTTGCCAAAGGCAAAATCTCTTTTTAAGGATTCAACCATATAAGGTTGATTCGGTTTGTGATAGCATATAGCAATGATATAAATATGCTTATCATCAAAAGTCATTCTCACATCAGTCCTCACATTGGCTTTACTGGTATCGTTTGGCAACATCATAAAAAAATCCGAAGCGAGTTCTGCCTTTTGCCATGCGCTATCTTCCACACCATCTATAACAATACCGATTTCCGATTTTTTTATATGGTACTTAAACGCCGCATTTTTTTTCTGGGAAAATAATGCTGTAGGCAGAGTAATAAGTATAATTATAAATTGGAATAAATATTTTTTCAAATCTTAAAATTGACTATTTGAAACTTTTCTATTTTAATGATAAAAAAAAAGGACAAATATTTGTCCTTTTTCTATGTGTACTTTTATGTTTTATGCAACAGCTTGTTTTACAAGCGCTGCCGCTTCACTTAATTGAATGGCACTTTGAACTTTTAAACCGCTTTCATCAATCAATCGTTTAGCTTCAGTAGCATTGGTTCCTTGAAGTCTAACGATGATCGGAATATTTATGTTGCCTAGATTTTTATACGCTTCAATAACTCCTGAAGCTACTCGATCGCAACGAACAATTCCCCCAAAAATATTAATCAAAATTGCCTTTACATTTGGATCTTTCATGATGATTTTGAAACCAGCTTCTACGGTTTGTGCATTAGCCGTTCCACCTACGTCAAGGAAGTTTGCTGGTTCGCCACCACTTAGTTTAATCATATCCATTGTTGCCATCGCTAACCCCGCACCATTTACCATGCAACCAACATTGCCATCTAATTTTACAAAATTCAAATTGAATTGTCCAGCTTCAACCTCGGTAGGATCTTCTTCAGAAATATCCCTCATAGCCAAAAGATCTGGATGTCTGTATAGTGCATTTTCATCTAGATTCATTTTGCAATCTACTGCTATGATTTTATCATCAGACGCTTTGAATAGGGGATTGATTTCAACCATAGAACAGTCAAGTCCAACAAATGCATTGTATAAGTTTGTAACAAACTTGACCATATTTTTGAATGCTTCACCTGATAAACCTAGGTTAAATGCAATCTTTCTAGCTTGAAAAGGAAGTAAGCCACCTGCAGGGTGAACCAATTCTTTGTGTATTTTTTCTGGTGTATCATGTGCAACATCCTCGATGTTCATTCCACCCTCTGTACTGTACATGATTACATTTTGGCCATTTGTTCTATCGAGTAAAATGGACAAATAAAATTCTTTTCTTTCTGATGGTCCGTCGTAATACATATCCTGAGCTACTAGTATTTTATTTACTAGTTTTCCTGCTGGTCCAGTTTGAATTGTCACTAAGGTGCCACCTAATATTTTTTCAGCAAACTCTTTAATATCGTCGTTGCTTTTTCCAACCTTAACTCCATTTATGCCAGTCTCATTAACAACACCTTTTCCTCTTCCTCCAGCATGAATCTGTGCTTTCACAACTGCAAATTTGCTGCCAGACTTTTCCTTAATCTGCTCATAAGCGGCTAACGCCTCATCAACGCTGCTGCAAGCAACACCTTCTTGAACGGGAACATTGTATTTTTTGAGTAACTCTTTTGCCTGGTATTCGTGAAGATTCATAATCTAAAAATATTTATGCAAATATAGCATAGCGATTCCAATTCTTCAATGCTCTTTGAATACTTATCTAAATCAAATGGCATTTTATTCTACCTGGATCTACTTGAGGTTTATTAAAAAAAAGAGCAGGGAATACCTGCTCTTTTAAAAAGTACTTAACTAAAAGACTATTTAGCTTGATTTTCTGGGCGAAGGCTTCTTACGGTTTTGCCAGACTGCCACATTTCGCTATCTCTTAATTCTTTAAGTTCAAGGTCGAGTTTTTCACGATAATCTGATTGTGAATTACTGTCAATACTGCGTTGACTCTCTTTGCCAGTTGAAACGCTATCATACAAGTCATTGAATACAGGTAATGTTGCATCTCTAAATTTTTTCCACCAATCAAGTGCACCACGTTGAGCAGTAGTTGAACAGTTTGCATACATCCAATCCATTCCATTCTCTGCAACCAATGGCATCAATGATTGTGTTAATTCTTCAACAGTTTCATTGAATGCCTCTGAAGGGGTATGTCCTCTTTCACGAAGAACTTGGTATTGGGCAGCAAAAATTCCTTGAATGGCACCCATTAACGTACCTCTTTCTCCAGTCAAGTCACTGAATACTTCTTTTTTGAAATTGGTTTCGAATAAATATCCGCTACCAATAGCAATTCCTAATGCAACAACTCTGTCATACGCTTTTCCAGTGGCATCTTGGAAGATAGCAAAACTAGAGTTCAATCCTCTACCTTGTAAGAACATTCTTCTTAATGAAGTACCAGAACCTTTAGGTGCAACTAGAAATACATCTACATCTGTCGGAGGAATAATGCCAGTTTGTTCTTTATACGTAATTCCGAAACCATGTGAAAAATACAATGCTTTACCAGGGGTAAGATGCTTCTTCACTGTTGGCCATAATGCAATTTGTGCAGCATCACTCAATAGATAGCAAATGATAGTACCTCTTTCTAAAGCTTCTTCTATTTCAAAAAGTGATTCGCCAGGAACAAAACCATCTTGCACTGCCTTATCCCAAGATTTTGAATTTTTACGTTGTCCGACAATAACATTTACACCATTTTCTTTTTGGTTAAGTGCTTGTCCAGGGCCCTGTACGCCATATCCGATAACGGCTACTACTTCATTTTTCAACACTTCCTGTGCCTTTGCCAAAGGGAATTCCTCACGAGTAACTACATTTTCTTCAACACCGCCAAAATTTAATTTTGCCATAACTTGATTGTTTAGTTGTTTTTTGTTTGAATTGGGTTTTATTTATAAATCTATAGTTTCTTCTTCTATTCTTGATCGATTAATGCTATCGATTCGAGTTACTGGTTTTGATTGTTCAAATTCTTTAAGCTTTTCATAGAATCCTTTACTGTCCTTAATGATAGCCACTCTTGCACTTCGAACAAATTCAATTAAGCCAAATGGACCAAGTACATTAAGTAGGGTATCAGTTTCTTCACGTTGCCCTGTGGTCTCAAAAATAGTATAATCCTTCCTAATCACCACTGCACGAGCGCCATAAGCCCTAAGTAAACGCTCTACCTTTGCTTTTTCGGCAATGGTATCTGTGGGTACTTTGTACAAAGCTAACTCTTGCCAAATAATTTCGTCATTTGTATTAAAGTAGGCTTTAAGCACATCTACTTGTTTTTCAATTTGGCGTACCACCTTTCTCACTACTTCTTCTGTCTCATCAATGACAATGGTAAACCGATGTATTCCTTCTACTTCAGAAGGAGAGGTATTTAGGCTTTCGATATTAATTTTTCTACGAGAGAAAATGATAGCAATCCTATTTAGTAGGCCTACCTGATTTTCTGTATAGATGGTTATCGTAAATTCTTGTTTCATGTTACTTTATTTTAAACGAATCTCTGAAACGCCACATCCTTGAGGCACCATTGGGAATACATTGTTTTCTTTACCAACAAATACTTCAAGTAGGTATGCTCCATTATGCTCGATCATTTTTGTTAGTGATTGTTTTAGGTCTTCCCTTTTTGAAATTGAATTGCCTTCTATACGATAACCTTTTGCAACAGCAACATAATCAGGGCTCTCAATATTTACAAATGAATATCGTTTGTCGTTAAACAACTGTTGCCATTGCCTTACCATGCCTAGAAATCTGTTGTTCAAGATCAATATTTTTACATTGACATTGTTTTGCATGATGGTTCCAAGTTCTTGAATCGTCATCTGTATTCCACCATCTCCAATTATTGCCACAACAGTCCTTTCAGGAGCGCCATACTTAGCACCAATAGCTGCAGGTAATGCAAACCCCATGGTACCAAGGCCTCCAGAGGTGATATTACTTTTTGACTGATTGAATTTTGCATAACGACATGCTACCATCTGATGTTGGCCAACATCCGTTACTATAATTGCATTTCCTTTGGTGATTTCATTTAATTGATCAATTACTTCACCCATAGTCATATGTTCAGATGTTGGATGCATCTCATCATATATAACAGCTTCTATCTCCTTTTCATTACAATCCTTGAACTTATTTGTCCAACTATCATGTTGTTTCAAATCAATCAATTCTGTAATCATGGGAAGTGTTTCTTTGCAATCACCCCAAACTGGAATATCGGCTTTGATGTTTTTATCAATTTCAGATGGATCAATATCTAGATGGATCACTTTGGCTTGCTTCGCATATCTGTCTAGTCTTCCCGTTACTCGATCATCGAATCTCATCCCTACAGCAATCAATACGTCACATTCATTGGTAAGTACATTGGGACCATAGTTTCCATGCATTCCGAGCATGCCCACATTTAGTGGGTGATCGGTTTCAAGAGCACTCAATCCCAGTATAGTCCATGCAGCAGGTAGTCCACCTTTTTCAATAAACGCTTTAAATTCTGCTTCTGCTTCACCTAGAATTACTCCTTGTCCAAAAATCACAAATGGTCGCTCTGCTTTATTTATCATCTCAGCCGCCGCCTCAATATATTCTTTTCTAATATTTGGTTTTGGTCTGTAACTGCGTATGTGATTACAGTATGTGTAGCCTGTATAGTTAAATTTTTGAATCTGTGCATTTTTTGAAATATCAATCAATACAGGACCAGGTCTTCCACTTTTTGCAATGTAGAATGCTTTTGCAAGTACACTAGGAATCTCATTGGCATCGGTAATTTGATGATTCCATTTAGTGACTGGCGTAGTTATATTAATAACGTCAGTTTCTTGAAAGGCATCAGTGCCTAATAAATGCGCAAATACTTGTCCAGTGATACAAACCAATGGGGTAGAATCAATCATTGCATCGGCTAAACCCGTAACAAGATTTGTTGCACCAGGTCCACTGGTTGCAAACACAACACCCACTTTGCCAGAAGATCGTGCATAGCCTTGTCCGGCATGTATACCTCCTTGTTCATGTCTAACAAGGATATGCTCCAATTTATCATTGTAGTCATACAATGCATCATAGATGGGCATAATTGCACCTCCTGGATATCCAAATATTATATCAACATTTTCTGCAATCAATGCCTTTAATACGGCTTCGCTTCCGGTAATGTCAATTGATTCCTGATCAGTCGTTTTTTGGTCTTGGATAGATTCTGTTTGCATAGACTAAATATTATTTATCAGTTACACAACCCTCTGCTGCCGTGGTTACATACTTTGCATATTTATATAAAATACCTTTTGTAGCAGCTAAAGGTGGTTGTTTCCAATTTTTTCTTCTTTCGCTTAGTACCTCTTCAGAAAGCATAACATTTAATGTGTTTGCGGAGGCGTCAATCTCAATCGTATCGCCATCAACAATCAAAGAAATATTACCGCCATCAAAGGATTCAGGCGTGATATGTCCTACAACAAATCCATGAGTACCACCACTGAATCTGCCATCTGTAATCAAGGCAACATCCTTGCCTAGTCCTGCACCAATGATTGCTGAAGTTGGTTTCAACATCTCAGGCATACCTGGTGCTCCACGTGGACCAACATATCTGATAACAACAACATCACCTTTTTTTACACGGCCACTGCTGATGCCTTCAATAAGTTCTTTTTCGCCATTAAAAACTTTGGCTGGGCCAACAAATTTTTCACCTTCTTTACCGCTGATCTTTGCAACACTTCCACCTTGAGCAATATTTCCGTAAAGGATTTGCAAGTGTCCTGTTGCCTTAAACGGATTTTCAATCGGGCGGATGATTTGTTGTTTTTCAAATTCAATGTCAGGAACAGAAGCTAAATTTTCAGCCATTGTTTTTCCAGTAACCGTCATGCAATCTCCATGAATTAATCCTTTTGATAGGAGGTATTTAAGCACCATTGGAATTCCGCCAATATTATGTAAATCTTCCATGAGGTATTTACCACTAGGCTTGAAATCTGCAATGACTGGAATTTTATCGCTAGTGGCTTGAACATCATCTTGTGTAAGGGTCAGGCCAACACTATGCGCCATCGCAATAAGATGAAGAACAGCATTGGTTGAACCACCAAGTGTAACCACAACGGTAAGGGCATTTTCAAATGCCTTTTTGGTCATGATATCAGAAGGTTTGATGTCTTTTTCAAGTAAAACACGAATTGCTTTTCCGGCCTCTATACATTCACTTTTTTTAGCGTCACTTAATGCCGGGTTTGATGATGAATAGGGTAGACTCATTCCTAATGCTTCTATGGCAGAAGACATGGTATTAGCGGTATACATTCCACCACATGCCCCTGCACCCGGACAAGAATGCATAACGATTCCTTTAAAGTCTGCTTCATCCAATTCTCCAGCAATTTTTTTACCTAATGCTTCGAATGCAGATACAATATTTAAGTCTTCTCCTTTATAATGTCCAGGGGCAATAGTGCCTCCATAAACCATAATAGAAGGTCTATTTAATCGTCCCATAGCCATAATGGATCCTGGCATATTTTTATCGCATCCCGGTACTGCAATCAAGCCATCATAGTATTGTGCACCACAAACAGTTTCGATTGAATCGGCAATAACATCACGACTAACTAATGAGTAACGCATACCATCAGTACCATTAGACATCCCATCACTTACACCAATGGTGTGAAAAGTAAGTCCAACAAGATCATTTTCCCAAATGCTTTTTTTAATGATAGCCGATAAGTCATTCAAGTGCATATTGCATGTGTTCCCATCATACCCCATACTAGCAACACCTACTTGTGCTTTAGCTAGATCCTCGTCTGTAAGACCAATGCCATAAAACATGGCTTGTGCAGCAGGTTGTGTAGGATCTTGAGTTATGGTTTTGCTGTATTTATTCAATTCATTCATGACAAGTTATTTAGTTGATCTTTATTTGCTTTATTAAAAAAGAAGTAGGGTTAGTAGAGTTAAGATTATGCTATAAAAGAATCTTGATATTGTTTTGCTAGCCTACGTAAATTTTCATCCTCAATTTCTTTCAAGGTATCCGCCATTTTTAAAAACTGGTCATACAATGTATCAATATCATTTCTATTAAATTCAAATCCTAAATTTTTGAATCGATATGCGAGAGCAGAACGACCACTTCGTGCTGTTAAAACAATTTTTGAATTTTCAGCACCTACTTCTTCAGGTCTAATTATTTCATAAGTCAATGCATTTTTCAAAAATCCATCCTGATGAATTCCTGATGAATGAGAGAAAGCGTTTGCACCAACAATTGCTTTATTCGGTTGCACGGGCATACGCATAGTGTCAGAAACTAATCTACTAATTGGATTTAGTTGTGTTGGATCAATATTAGTATATAGACCTAAGTTAGCATGCTGCCTAAGAACCATCACCACTTCTTCTAATGCTGTGTTTCCAGCCCGTTCACCAAGCCCGTTGATGGTACATTCGATTTGTCTTGCACCTGCAATAGCACCAGCTATTGAGTTTGCTGTAGCTAACCCTAGATCGTTATGACAATGGCAAGAGATGACTGCTTTATCAACATCTTTCACATTGTTCATCAGGTAAGAAATTTTTTCACCGTATTGATGGGGTAGGCAATAGCCAGTTGTGTCTGGAATATTTACTGTTGTCGCACCTGCTGCAATGACTGCCTCAACAACTTTCGCTAAATATTCATTTTCGGTTCTGCCGGCATCCTCTGCATAAAACTCTACATCGTCGGTATACCTTCTTGCCCATTTTACTGCTTGAACTGCACGTTCCAAAATTTCTTCTCTGTTGCTATTGAATTTATTTTTGATATGAGAATCTGATGTACCGATTCCCGTATGAATTCGTCCTCTTTTCGCATACTTTAACGCTTCGCCTGCAACCTCAATATCTTTTTCCACGGCTCTACTTAGTCCACATACTGTTGCATTCTTGATGATCTTGGATATTTCAGTAACAGATTCAAAGTCGCCCGGACTAGAAATTGGGAAGCCAGCCTCGATAATATCTACACCTAGTGATTCAAGGGCGAGGGCTAATTCTATTTTTTCCTTTGTATTGAGTTTACAACCAGGTACTTGTTCCCCATCTCGCAATGTGGTATCAAATATGAAGATTTTATTTTCAGCCATTTTATATTGTCATTGACCGGTTTGGCTGCACAAAAATTTGCAGTATGTAAATTTATACCTTTCATTTTTTCGGTTTTCCCCAAAATGCGTTGTAATTTACGCTTTCTAAACGCCATTTAAGCTGTTGAAATGCAGTAAATACGGCCTTTTTGCCGAAACTTAACTACGATGCCTAACAGGACAGTCGACGAACTTTTTCAGCTCATCAGAACCCTTGAAAAAGGGGAAAAGCGCAATTTTAAGCTCTATGTGACCCGAAATGCTGCATCAGATGATCTTAAAATCATACAATTGTTTGATGCGATTGATCATGCAGATCATTATGATGAAGAATCGATCTTGCGTAAAAATCCTTCAATACAAAAGCAACAGCTTTCTAACCTGAAGGCACACCTTTATCGACAAATTCTAACGAGTTTACGGTTATTAAGGATTGACCAAAGCATAGATATTCAACTCCATGAGCAGCTTGATTTTGCACGAATTTTATACAATAAAGGGTTGTATCACCAAAGTCTTAAATTGCTTCAAAAAATCAAAGAGCTTGCTCATGCCAATAATCAAATAACCTATTGGGTGCAAGCATTGTTTTTTGAAAAGAAAATAGAAACACTTCACATTACTAGAAGCTTCGATGATCGAGCCAACGAATTAGCTATTGAAGTAGATGATCTGAGTTCTCGTCTCACTATGGTTGGAAAATTAAGCAACCTTGCTATCCAATTGTATGGTTTATATATCAGGGTTGGGCATGCAAGAGATGAAAACGATGTGGAAAGGATAAAGCGTTTTTTTGAAGAAAAGCTTCCTTCTAATGCATCTGAGTTTACTGGTTTTTACGAAAGATTATATCTATATCAAAGTCATGCCTGGTATGGGTTTATCCTCCAAGACTTATTAACCTATTATAAAAATTGTCAACGTTGGGTCGATCTGTTTGAGAAGGAACCGCAAATGATAAAAACAGAAACGCAGCATTTCATCAAAGGGATGCATAATCTCATCAGCGCACACTTCATGTTGAGAAATGATAGAAAATTTGATGCTGAACTTTTACGTTTTGAGGAATTTTATCAATCTAAAGAAGGTACAGCAACAATCAATAGTAGGGTACAGACATTTGTGTACCTCTATTTAGCTAAAATCAATAAACATTTTTTAGATGGAAGTTTTAGTGAAGGGTTGAAATTGGTCCCATATATCGAAGACAAAATCAAAGAATTTGAGTTGCAATTAGATCGTCATCGAACTCTTGTTTTCTACTATAAAATTGCTTGTCTTTATTTTGGATCTGCAGATTATGAAAATACCGTTGTATACCTAAATAAAATCATTCACTGGAAAGCAGATCTTCGATCAGATCTACAATGTTATGCGAGGTTGCTTCACCTTATTGCTCATTACGAACTTGGAAATGATAGTATTCTTGAAAGTCAAATTCGTTCTGTATTTAGATTCATGTCTAAAATGCAAAACCTAAGTACTGTGGAAAAGGAAATCTTCGCCTTCTTGCGGAATTCATTTAGACTGAATAGAACCCAGGTAAAAAAGGAATTTTCTAGACTTTATGAAGTGTTATACTTGGTCAAGGACAATCCCCGTGAAAGCAGATCATTTATGTACCTAGATATTTTGTCTTGGTTAGAAAGCAAAATAAAGGGTATACCTGTTCAAGAAGTCATATCTGAACACTTTAAAGCCAGAAACAAGCAATAGGGCTCCTTTTTTTTCAGTCCAACTCGCCAAGAAAAAATATTGTTATTTGCCCCCTTTTGTCTACCTTCGCCATCCCTAATTTTGGCATGTTTGTCTTTAATAAATTGTAATTTTTTGTAAATTATTGGTTATCAATATTTTGCAAATGTCCTTCGGACTTACAATTTGATTAAAAACAAACATTATTTACATGTAAAACAGATATCTGACTATGGCTATCAAAAAAGACAATCGCCCGAGATCTTCGTTTTCAAAAATTACAATCAGTCTAGCTTCCCCAGATTCTATCCTTGATAGGTCATTTGGTGAAGTATTAAAGCCTGAAACGATTAACTACAGAACCTACAAGCCTGAGCGTGATGGTTTGTTCTGTGAAAAAATCTTTGGTCCAGTTAAGGATTATGAGTGTGCTTGCGGTAAATACAAGAGAATCCGCTACAAAGGCATAGTTTGCGACCGTTGCGGAGTTGAGGTTACTGAAAAGAAAGTACGTCGTGAGCGCATGGGACATATCAAATTGGTAGTTCCTGTGGTGCACATTTGGTATTTCAAAAGCCTTCCAAACAAAATTGGATACTTACTTGGTATCAGTTCAAAGAAATTGGAAAGTATCATATACTACGAACGTTTTGTAGTTATTCAGCCAGGAATTGTTGCTGACAAAGGCAAAAAACAAGGCGATTTGCTTACTGAAGAGGAATACCTTGATTTATTGGATACCCTTCCAAAAGACAATCAATACTTGCCGGATGAAGATCCGAATAAGTTTATTGCTAAGATGGGTGCTGAAGCAGTAAATGATTTACTTCTTCGTACCGAATTGGATTCACTTAGTTATTCATTAAGGAATTCTGCAGCAAACGAAACATCTCAACAACGTAAAGCTGATGCGCTTAAGCGCCTTAGTGTAGTAGAATCGTTTAGGGATGCCAATACAAGAATCGTAAACCGTCCGGAATGGATGGTTATGCAATATATCCCGGTTATACCACCAGAATTGAGACCATTAGTTCCCCTAGATGGTGGACGTTTTGCTTCTTCTGATTTGAATGATTTATACCGTAGGGTAATCATCAGAAATAACCGTTTAAAGAGATTGTTAGAAATCAAAGCGCCTGAAGTTATCCTTCGTAATGAAAAGAGGATGTTACAGGAAGCGATTGATTCACTTTTTGATAATAGCCGTAAATCAAATGCCGTTAAAGCAGAAGGTGGTCGTGCATTGAAATCATTAAGTGATGTATTGAAAGGGAAGCAAGGTCGTTTCCGTCAAAACCTTCTTGGTAAACGTGTTGACTATTCTGGTCGTTCTGTAATTGTGGTAGGACCAGAATTGAAATTGCATGAGTGCGGTTTGCCAAAAGATATGGGTGCTGAGCTTTTCAAGCCATTCATCATTAGAAAATTAATTGAAAGAGGTATCGTCAAAACAGTGAAATCAGCAAGAAAGCTGGTTGATCGCAAAGAAGCCATTGTTTGGGATATTCTTGAAAATATATTGAAAGGTCATCCTATCATGTTGAATAGGGCCCCAACGCTTCACCGTTTATCTATTCAAGCTTTCCAACCTAAATTGGTTGAAGGTAAAGCGATACAGCTTCACCCATTGGTATGTTCTGCGTTTAACGCTGACTTTGATGGTGACCAGATGGCCGTTCACGTTCCATTGAGTCACGCTGCAGTATTGGAAGCACAACTACTAATGCTTGCCTCTCATAACATCCTCAATCCACAAAATGGTACTCCAATCACCCTTCCTTCTCAGGACATGGTACTTGGTTTGTATTATATCACTAAAGGAAAGGTTACTACCGATACAGAAACCGTTCGTGGTCAAGGAATGCGTTTTTATAGCGCAGAAGAAGTTATCATTGCTTACAATGAAGGCAAGATAGACCTTCATGCTTCTATTAAAGTAAAGGCTAACGTACGGACTGACGCTGGTATTTTAGAAAATAAATTGATCGAAACTACAGTTGGACGCGTATTGTTTAACCAAGCTGTTCCTGCTAAAGTTGGATATATTAATGCTTTGCTTACCAAGAAGAGTTTGAGGGAAATCATTGGTAGCATCATCAAAATCACTAACGTTCCAACAACGGCTAAATTCTTGGATGCAATTAAGGACTTAGGTTTCCGTATGGCATTTAGAGGTGGTCTATCTTTCAGTATTGAAGACTTATTGATCCCAATGATGAAAGAAGAAATGGTTGATCAAGCTTCTGGAGAAGTTCAGGAAGTTTGGGATAACTACAACATGGGATTGATTACCAATAACGAACGTTACAATCAGATTATTGATATTTGGTCTAGGGTGGATACAAAATTGACTGAAACGCTTATTCGCGCTATGGCAACAGATAAGCAAGGATTCAATTCTGTTTACATGATGCTAGACTCAGGTGCAAGGGGTAGTAAACAACAGGTTAAGCAGCTTGCAGGAATAAGAGGATTGATGGCAAAGCCTAGAAAAAGTGGTTCAAGCGGTTCTGAAATTATCGAGAACCCAATTCTATCCAACTTTAAAGATGGATTGAGTGTATTGGAATATTTCATTTCAACACACGGTGCTCGTAAAGGTCTTGCCGATACCGCCCTTAAAACAGCGGATGCTGGTTATTTGACACGTCGTTTAGTTGACGTGGCTCAGGATGTAATCATTGCTGAAGAAGATTGTGGCACACTAAGAGGTATCGCTACAAGTGCTTTGAAAGACAATGAAGATATTGTTGAACCACTTTATGATAGAATTTTAGGAAGGACTTCATTACATAATGTATATGATCCAGTATCGGATGAAATCATCGTTGCTGCTGGTCAAGATATTGATGAAGACACAGCTAAGAAAATTGAAGATTCAGGTATTGAAACCATCGAAATACGTTCTGTATTAACGTGCGAAAGCAAACGTGGTACTTGCGTAAAATGTTATGGAATCAATCTTGCAACAGGAAATATTGCTCAACGTGGTGATGCCGTAGGTATCATTGCTGCACAGTCAATTGGTGAACCAGGTACTCAGCTTACATTACGTACGTTCCACGTGGGTGGTGTGGCAGGATCTGCATCTATTGAATCTCATCTAATCGCTAAGTTTGATGGAGTAGTTCAATTTGATGGTCTACGTACTGTTAAAGCAAAAAATAACGAAGGTCAAGATGTACAAATTGTAATCGGTCGTACCGGTGAAATGAGAATCATGGATCTGAAAAATGACCGTGTATTGATTACGAATAACGTTCCTTATGGTTCTGTTTTAGCAATCAGTGATAATAAGAAAGTAGCTAAGGGTGATATCATTTGTACATGGGATCCATTCAATAACGTCATTGTTGCGGAAGTAGCTGGAACAATTGATTTCGAAAATGTTATTGATGGCGTAACCTTCAGAGAAGAAGCAGATGAACAAACAGGCCACAGAGAAAAAGTAGTTATTGAATCAAAAGATAAAACCAGGATTCCATCGCTTAAGATTTTGGCTAAGGATGAAAAGACATACAACTTGCCAGTAGGATCACACATTGTAATTGAACAAGGTGATCAAGTTAAAGCAGGTCAAGTGTTGGTAAAAATTCCAAGGGTACTTGGTAAGCTCCGTGATATCACGGGTGGTCTACCACGTGTAACAGAACTTTTCGAAGCAAGAAACCCAGGAAATCCTGCAGTAGTTGCCGAAATAGATGGTGTTGTATCCTTTGGTCAAATCAAGCGTGGTAATAGAGAAATCACGGTTGAAGCTAAAGATGGTGTTGTGAAAAAATACCTTGTTACGTTGACTCGTCAGATTCTTGTACAAGACGGAGATTTTGTAAAAGCAGGAACTCCACTTTCTGATGGACAAGTTGCACCTGGCGATATTCTTTCTATTAAAGGTCCATTTGCAGTTCAAGAATATGTGGTAAATGAAATTCAAGAAGTGTATCGTTTACAAGGAGTGAAAATCAACGACAAACACGTTGAAGTAATCGTTCGTCAAATGATGAGAAAGGTTGAAATTGTTGATCCAGGTGATACACGTTTCCTTGAGGGTGATCTTGAAGATAGAACTGACTTTAATATTGAGAACGACTGGATTTATGATAAAAAGGTAGTAGTTGATCCAGGTGATTCAGCAATCATGAAAGCAGGTCAAATCACTAGCTTGCGCGAAGTAAGAGAAGAGAATTCAATCTTACGTAGAGCGGATAAGAAAACAGTTGAATTTAGAGATGCTAATGCTGCAACGTCTTGCCCAGTGTTACTAGGTATTACAAAAGCTTCATTAGGTACTCAAAGCTGGATTTCTGCTGCATCATTCCAAGAAACTACAAAAGTGCTTTCTTCTGCAGCAATTCAAGGAAAGACAGATGATATGCTTGGATTGAAAGAAAACGTAATCACAGGTCACCATATACCTGCGGGTACTGGTCTTAAAGATTATGAAAATCTAATCGTAGGTAGCAAAGAGGAGTACGAACTCCTTCAAAGTACTCGAGAAGTGATGAGCTTCGACGAGGAAGAATAAATAATAAAGGGAGCAGATACACTGCTCCCTTTTCTTAATCAACATTTTAAAGGCTTTGATCATGAATCAAAAAGTTGTAAACATCATTTTTGCATTAGGTATTATTGTTTTGCTGGTATTGAATTTCACTAAAAAAACAGCAAGTACTCCGACCTCATCAGCCGCAAATTCAGAAGCATCTAACTCACTAAAAGTAGCTTATGTTGATCTTGATAGCATCCAAGAAAAATATGTTTACTATCAAGAAAAAATGCAGGAATTTGACAAGAAGAAGGAAGCAGCAGATCGTGATTTAAATGCAGCATTTCAAAAAATCGATAATGAAAGAGTAGCCTTCTTGAAAAAAGGTCAATCTATTACACAAGCTGAAGCAGAAAGTTTCCAGCAGATGTATCAAGGAAAATTGCAAAACCTTGATCAACAAAAAAAGGTTCTTGAAAACAAAATCGCAGAAGAAGGAATGAAAACAATGGATGAGTTGAAAAAGAGAATGAATGATTTTATTGTTGAATTCAATAAAGAAAAGCAGTACAGTTATATCTTCTCTCATAGCAGTGCGATTAATTTTCTTTTTTATAAGGATACAACCTATAACATTACCAACGAAGTCGTAGAAGGACTAAATCAAGCCTATAAAAAGCAACCTCAAGGCAAATAATCATATTTGAAATACTTATCTTCAATCCCGGTTAAATAACCGGGATTTTTTTATTTAAAATCATTTTTATGTCGGAAAATACAAATCTTAAACCCAGTCTTGGATTGTTAGATGGAACAATGTTGGTTGCAGGTTCAGCTATCGGATCAGGTATTTTTATCGTCACCTCAGATATCGCTCGAAATGTAGGAAGTGCAGGATGGCTCATCGCAGCATGGGTTATCACTGGCTTTATGACTATTCTTGCCGCAGTAAGCTATGGTGAACTTAGTGGCATGTTTCCTAAGGCTGGAGGACAATATATATACTTAAAAGAGGCGTATAACCCATTAGTGGGATTCTTGTATGGATGGAGTTTTTTTGCAGTTATTCAAACAGGAACAATTGCGGCTGTGGGTGTTGCCTTTGCAAAATTTACTGGGTACTTTCTTCCTGCACTGAATATGAAGGATGAAAATATATTATTTCAACTCGGTTCATTGAAAATTTATCCTGCTCAATTCGTTTCGATTCTAGTAGTCATTTTATTGACTTATGTTAACACCAGAGGAGTTAAAGAAGGAAAAGTAATACAAACCACCTTTACCATTTCTAAATTGATAGCCTTATTCGGCCTTATACTTTGCGGCTTTCTATTTGTAGAAAAAAGCTTTTGGTCCGAAAATTGGGCCACGGGTATGCTATCTCAAAAAGCTATATTAAATGATGATGGGTCTGTTACCTGGGAATCAATAGGGGGTATAGCATTGCTTGGAGCCATTGCAGCCTCAATGGTAGGAACAATTTTTAGTAGCGATGCATGGAATAATGTTACGTTCATTGCTGGTGAAATGAAAAACCCGAAACGAAATATCGGACTCAGTCTTTTCCTTGGTACGCTGATCGTAACAATCATCTATGTTTCTGCAAATTTAATGTACTTGAATGTGTTGCCATTGGATAAGATTGCTAGACCTGAAGAAGATCGTATCGCTGTTGCCGCAGCAAGTGTAATCTTTGGGGCAGCAGGGCGCTCTATTATCGCAATTTTAGTCATGGTGTCCACTTTTGGATGTATCAATGGACTTGTTATGGCAGGAGCACGTGTATACTATACAATGGCTCAGGATGGATTGTTTTTCAAGAAAGCATCAATCTTAAATAAAAACTCAGTACCACAATGGGCTCTATGGAGTCAAGCTCTTGTTGCATCCCTTCTTTGCCTAAGTGGTCGATATGGCGATTTATTGGATATGGTTTCTTTTATAGTGGTTATTTTCTATGTTCTAACGATTTTAGGAATTTTTATCCTTCGAAAAAAACGCCCAGATATGGAACGTCCATATAAAGCATTTGGATATCCAGTTCTTCCGGCTATTTATATATTAATGGGAATTTCGTTTTGCCTATTACTGATTAAATTCAAACCTGAATTTACATGGCCTGGTTTAATTATAACCCTGATTGGAGTTCCTATTTATTTCATTGTGGTAAAAAGAAATAAGTAATTTATATTTCTACAGATGAACAAGGTAGTCGTTATTGTTGCAGGAGGGTCAGGCCAACGTATGGGATCTGATATCCCAAAACAATTTTTAACCATTGAAGGGAAACCTATTTTCCTATATTCAATAGATAGATTTAGGGAGGCCTTCACGGATATAGAAATCATTCTAGTACTTCCAACTGCATACCATGAATTTGCCAATGAACAATTATTTGAATTTGGGTATGATAAATCACATATACAATTGGTTGATGGAGGTTCAACTCGATTTCATTCTGTACAAAATGGGTTAAACAAAGTCTCTAATGATGCTGTTGTGTTCATTCATGATGCTGTTCGATGCCTTCTTTCAGTTGATTTGATATATAGGTGCTATGATTCATGTATCAATAAAGGGTCTACAGTGCCTGTTACAAAAGTTAGGGATAGTATCCGTAGGCTTAGTCCTGATGGTTCAACTCATATCATGCCTAGAGAGGAATTATATAGTGTGCAAACCCCTCAAACATTTTTAGGGAAAGTTATTAAAGAGGCCTTTAAACAAGATTATCAACCTGTATTTACCGATGAAGCATCTGTGCTAGAAAATGCTGGTGGCGAGGTTAATATGGTAGAGGGAGAGGAGTCTAATATTAAGATAACTTTTCCTGATGATCTTCTTTTTGCTGAATTCAAAATTAAGAACAGTAGCTGATTACTCCTTACACTTAGGATTTAACTATTCCTTTAGTTAGAAGGTTTACCTGGTGTAAAATGTGCCTTGTGTATTTTCTCAAGTATTTGATGTGCTACATCAAGTGCCATATATCCATCAATTTCTGAGACAATTGGAGTTGTATTGTTTAGAATAGAATCTCTAAATGCAGTCAACTCTGCTTTAATTGCATTTGCAGGCTTTATTTCTGGGTTTTCGATTGCGATAGTTTTTATGCCATGTTGCGTATCAATATCAAAGCTGAATAAATCTGCATCAGATTTTGCTTCTGTTTTTAATTTGATGATCTCTGTTTTTTTATCCAGAAAATCTATGCCTATATAGGCATCCTTTTGAAATAAGCGCATCTTCCTCATTTTTTTCATGGAAATGCGTGAAGAAGTTAGATTGGCTACACATCCATTATGAAATTCAATTCGTACGTTAGCAATATCAGGCGTATCTGTCATCACAGAAACACCACTCGCTGAAATGTGTTTGATCTCACTTTTTACAATTTGAAGCACAATATCAATGTCATGTATCATTAAATCAAGTATAACACTGACTTCTGTTCCTCTAGGATTAAATTGAGCAAGTCTATGAACCTCAATAAACATGGGGTTTAATCCATGACCATTTAATGCGATAAAGGCAGGGTTAAATCGTTCTACATGTCCAACCTGAAATTTTATGTTAGCCTCATTGACAAGCTTTAAAAGTTTCCTAGCTTCATCCATGTCGTTGGCCATGGGTTTTTCGACAAATACATGTTTGCTATTTCTGATTAATTTTTCACACACGGAGAAATGATATTGTGTAGGAGTGACTACGTCTCCAGCATCTATCAACTCAATCAATTCATCAAGATTGTTGTAATGAGGTATTCCAAATTCTGTTGAAACAGCTGCAGCAGTCTCTTCATTCGGGTCGTGAAATCCTACAATTTCTATTCCCTCAATTTCTTTCCAGTTGCCAATATGGAACTTGCCTAAATGTCCTGCCCCTATAATGCCAATCTTTAGCATAATGTGTGTATTATCTCAAATTTAAACAATTATTCGTTAGTAGTTCTAGGTTAGATTCCAGTTTTTGAGTTCAAGTCCACTTTATATCTGGGTTTATTTGATTGGATTTGAAAATCATTGCTATCCCTATTTTGAGGTTCGCTGAAATAATATCACTTTTGCTAAACTAACATACTGCCTCAATGAGAAAAATTATTATTGCCATAGATGGTTGGTCTTCTTGCGGAAAGAGTACAATGGCTCGTCAATTAGCGACTAAATTGAATTATATATTCATTGATTCCGGAGCGATGTACAGAGCTATTACGCTTTTCTTTAATAGAAAGAATATTGATTTAGCAAAGACGGATGATGTTAAAAAAGCACTCACACAGATCAACCTCAAGTTTGTTTTCAATGCTAAAAATGGCAATACTGAAATCTGTTTAAATCAGGAAAACGTTGAAACGCTTATCCGAAATTTTGATGTAGCATCTAAAGTAAGTGAAGTGGCATCAAATAGCTTAGTGAGAGAATTTGCTGTAGCACAACAACAAAAAATTGGTGAAAGTAAAGGTATTGTAATGGATGGACGTGATATCGGAACAACTGTTTTCCCCAATGCAGAGTTGAAGGTATTTGTTACCGCAGATATAAAAACAAGAGTCTTGAGACGTTACAAAGAAATTGTCTTGAAAAATCCTGAAATGACCATTGATGAAGTCCAGCAAAATCTAGAGGCAAGGGACCACATGGATTCGAATAGAGACATCTCACCACTTCGACAAGCTGCTGATGCCAAGTTATTGGATAATACTAATTTAACCCCAACCGAACAGTTGGAGATGGTATTAAGTTGGGCCACGGCTAAAATTAATGGATAATTAGTTCCATGCGGATTTCACTTCATTCATGCTCTTAGCCCCCTTGAAAAAAGTAGCTATTTTTTCAATTACAGCTTCAACTATAGCATCTGGGCAAGAGGCTCCACTCGTTATCAGAATTCTGGTCTTTTCTGTTTGTGGTAAGTAGTTATGTTGAATGTATTCTTGCTTAGTTTTCCAATTGTACCCTTTTACATCTTGGTCAGAAAGTAGATCCTCTTCAGATTGTATAAAATAGGTAGGTAGCTCATGTTCACAAAGCTCAACCAAATGAGAACTATTGCTGCTTTTTCTTCCTCCAATTACAATGGCTAGATCACCGGTATGATTGAGTAAATTTCTTACTGCAGTTTGATTATCATTTGTTGCATAACAAAGTGTATCCCTAGTGTCGGCAAAGTGTGTTGATATTTCACTCGGACCTAGATTGTACTTTTTTATCATTATTGATTTTAAATAATCTGCAATCTCTTGAGTGTCGGTAGCAAGCATGGTCGTTTGATTGACGACCCCAAATTTGGCTAAATCTCTATGTAAATCAAATCCTTCAGACATTCTACCAGTGAAGTAAGTATAAAAGTCAGTTTCGTTTTTATTGCCAAGTATGAATTCGCCTAACATAATGGCTTCATCCATATCATTTAATACTAGGGTAGGTGTATGAGATTGACTATGTGAAAAAGTAGCCTTAGTTTCTTCATGACTTGGTTTACCATGTACAACAATGCTATATCCCTTTTCAGCAATTTGTTCTGCTCTATTCCACACTTTCTCTACAAATGGGCAAGTTGTGTTATACTTTTCGATTTGTATACCTATTGACTTCAATGTATTCTCAATGGGGATGGTTGTCCCAAAAGCAGGAATCATCACAATGTCATCAGCTGTTAATGATTCAAAGGGAATTAATTGATAACCATTTGTATCCATTAAAAATTGAACACCTCGTTGAGTGAGGTCATCGTTTACAAATGGGTTATGTATCATTTCACTTAACAAGAAAATCCGCTTTCCAGGATTTTCTTCTACTGTTTTAAATGCGATTTCAATAGCATTTTCTACACCATAGCAAAAACCAAAATGCCGAGCTAAGTAAATCTCAAAAACTCCAAAATCAAGAATAGAAGGGGTGAAATCCTTTTTTTGTTTGTCAGCTTCTCTTCTGTTTTTCTTAATAGAGCTAATAAGCTGACTTCTATATATGGTTGGAATTGAAAATTGTTTCATGATGTTTAGTCAAGTCAAAGATACAATATCCGTAAACATTTTATTCATCCCTTTTGTTCATGTCAATCCACTATTCCTTGTTTTTTCGAGGCCATTTCTTATCTTCCAATGATGAAAAACGACTTTCAGCAGGTGTCATGGATAACCTCCACAAATGTTTATGAGGTTAACCTTAGGCAATATACTCAAGCAGGAACGTTGGCTTCTTTTTCAACTCATTTACCGCGATTACATGATATGGGTGTAGATGTTTTATGGTTCATGCCCTTAACCCCAATAAGCCATAAAAATCGCAAAGGTCAGCTCGGTAGTTATTATGCTTGTTCAAGTTATGTAACGTTTAATCCTGAATTTGGATTGATCGATGAATTCAAAGAGCTTGTTAAGGCAGCACATCAACGCGGCATGAAAGTAATTATTGATTGGGTAGCAAATCATACAGGATGTGATCATGAATGGACTATTTCCTCCCCTTCATTTTATAAGCTAAATGAACATGGAAATTTTTATGACGCGCATGGTTGGGACGATGTAATCGATCTAGATTATGATAACCCTCACATGCGTCTTGAAATGATTAATGCAATGTCTTACTGGGTAGATGAATTTGATATTGATGGGTATAGATGTGATATGGCCATGTTAACGCCAATTGATTTTTGGCACCAAGCAAGAACACATTTAGATCAAAAGAAACAATTATTTTGGTTAGCTGAATTAGATCCATTAGACAGTCCTTCATATATGGAAGTTTTTGATTCAGCCTATTCATGGAGATGGATGAATACTGCAAAATCAATGAAAGAAGCAGGAGCTAGAGATATTTATTCACTTCGTAATGTACTTGAGGAGTATAGTTATGTACTCCCTTCTTCTGCAGGACTAACTTGGTTTACAAGTAACCATGATGAAAATAGTTGGAATGGAACTGAGTATGAAAAATATGGTGAGATGGCTATTCCACTCTCCGTTTTTTCTGCATTATGGAAAGGCATTCCTTTGCTGTATAGTGGACAAGAGATTCCTAATCTTAACCGGTTGGCTTTTTTTGATAAGGATCAATTAGAGTGGAGTAACATTGTGTCTCTTCATGAATTTTATAAAGCATTATATGATTTCCGGAAAAAAAATGCGGCTTTTAAAGGAGACTTGTCAGATGTTTTTTGCCATCATGTTCATAATAGTGTTTCTCACCACGTCTTGAGTTTTAAGCGCATCAATAAATTCACTACAATTTATGTGGTGATTAATTTTTCAGAGTATACGCTCAGTAATGTTGAATGTGGATTTACAGATTCAAATGGAATATTCTGCGAATTGTTTACCTCAGCAGAAAGAGAATTTAATGCATCTTTTCAATACATAGACCTTAAACCATGGGAATATCAAGTATGGTATCAATAAAAAAAGCGAACCAATTGATTCGCTTTTTTTATTGATTTGATTTATTTTATTCTCCTATTTCAATTGGGTATTGATACACTCCATCATATCCTGGATAGAATCCTTCAAGTGTAATTTGTTTTGGAGATTTTCCGAGTATGGCATTCAGCTCATCTATGGAGTTTATTTCTGTTCCGTTCGCTTTTAAAATCACAAAGCCATCACGCATACGTGTTTGATCATCAATGATTCCAGAATTGATTTTTGTCACAACAACGCCTCCTTTAACCCGCAGCTCAGTTGCTTTTTTCTTATCTAGGTTTTGAAGTTCAGCACCAAGCTTATCGCTTACACTGTTTTTAACAATCTCATAGCTGCCCGTCTTGTTTTTTAAGGTAACGCTTGTAGTGAGTTCCTTTCCGTTTCTAATATAATTAACCGTAATCTTATCGCCAGGTTTATATCCAGCTATCTGTTCAACCATTTCACTTCCTGTATTAACCTTTGTACCATTGATTTTTGCAATGTAATCTCCAGCTTGAATTCCAGAATTAGCCATGGCGCCATCTTTGGTTACTTCACGTACAAGTACACCCTGACCTTCTTTGAAGCCTAATTTCGTTTTTTCTTCATCAGGTGCATTGTCTGGTAAATAAGAAATACCTAAATAAGCACGCTGCACAGTACCATACTGTAATAAGTCATTTATTATTTTCTTTACAATATTAACGGGTATAGCATAAGAATATCCAGCGTAAGCGCCAGTAGGGGATGCAATAGCTGAAACAATACCAACAAGCTCGCCATTTGTATTGACTAATGCTCCGCCCGAATTTCCTTGGTTGACTGCTGCATCCGTTTGAATAAATGACTCAATTGGGCTATTGCTTTTTCTTGAATTTAATCCCAAAGACCTTGCTTTTGCACTGATAATACCTGCGGTTACGGTTGTCTCTAGATTTAACGGATATCCTACCGCTAATACCCACTGTCCTAATTTTACATTATCAGAGTTGCCATATAGGAGAAAGGGAAGGGCTTTAGCATCTACTTTTATTAGAGCCAAATCACTACTCGGATCAGCCCCTATAACTTTAGCCTTATATTGTTTTTTGTTATTTAAGGTTACCATGACTTCTGTAGCTTCATCAATTACATGGTTGTTGGTAACTATATATCCATCTTCGCTAATAATCACGCCCGAGCCACTTGCTCGTTGAGGCATGGATCTCATCTGTGGGCCATTAAAAAAGTCATCAAAAAAATCCTCTCCAAACATATCCCCAAATGGGTTCTTTTTAGTTTTTGGCAAATTGTTGCTGGCCTGACTGTTCCCAATTACTGTAGTAATATGTACTACTGCAGGAACTGAAGCCTGAGAGGCCGGTTGAAAGTCAACAGGCTGACCGGGAATGTTGTTGTTGCTGTCGAAAAACCCTGCATAACTGGCAGGTAGTTTACCCATGTTTTCTTGAATTCGGTTTGGTTTTCTGATAAATGAATCATAACCAAACATAGCCACTGTCGTGGTTACTGTGCTAATTAGAACAACCGATAATGTTTGCTTTAGGTTCATGATATTTATTTTTTATAGATGTATACAATTTTTATGCCTAAGACAGGTGCAAATAACTAAACATGTCTGAATTTCATATTACCTGCCAACCTATTTAACAATTCCTTATGCGATAGGTTGATTTTCAAGGTAAAGAAAATAAAGGTTTTTCTTAAAGATGCTGAAAAAATGACATAGTATCTATGCCATCGGCATAGTCTCTGATACTGGGCATTTGTGATTCACCCCAAGGGGTAAATGTTCTGCCTACAGTACATTGTATTTTGTCTTCTACCAAATTGTCAATCACTTGGTTTTTTGAGCTATAAAATTGATAATGTAGTTGTCCAATAGGGGAAAATGGACTTGCATCCTGAATCAAAACAATTGAATCATTGCTCATGTAATATTGGTTATTCATAATAGCAATGGTTAACTGATAATCAAAATTATTCATGTATTTAGCATGATCTCGGTAGTGGTCATATTTTCTTAATGCATTGAGAAGTGGAACAAAATCGTATCCTTCTGGAACAAATACCTGTGTTACATTTCTACATCCTAAACCAAAATACAATTGAATGTCATCTGCTAGTAGGCTTAGCTCATCGGGGGTTTCATTTCCATCCAAAATGGCGATTGAAGTTTTGTTTTTTCTTATTATGTGAGGGTATTTTTTGAAATAGTATTCAAAGTAGCGTGCACTATTGTCTGATCCAGTAGCTACATATGCATCACAACCTTTAAGCATTTCCTCAAACTGGAAATAGGTATTTATCTCAGGGTAATCAATAGACGCCATTTCTACCAAATGTTTTATTAGGTAAGGGTCTTTCGACGATAGTTTTATTTTTAATAAATGGCCAAAAAGAAATGTACAGACCAGATCATGAAATCCAACATAGGGGATGTTCCCTGCCATTATTAATCCAACGATTTTCGGATTATCCTGTATTTGTGGCGTTTGGTATTGTTGAGCAAAATCCTCAAGGATCTGCTCCTTTAGCATTGACGTCGCAATGATGTCTCCAGCCTTTTTTATGTATTCAGGGATGAACCACCTATTGTGTTCATACGCTCGCTGACTTACACTTGTCAACGCATCACTATTTTCTAGTAAATACCTCCCAATATGGGCTAATGCAGAAATTCGGGTTTCTAAATTCATTTTTAATTTTTCAATTCAATAAAGTATCTTTATGAGATAGATCTAAACGCAAAAATAGATCCAATTTCAACCCAAAAAAATTGAATTATTATGGCGATCAAAATTACTGATGAATGTATTAACTGTGGGGCTTGTGAACCCGAGTGTCCTAACAACGCTATTTATGAAGGCGGAGTAGAGTGGGCAATCGCTGATGGAACTAGTGTAAAAGGGGCTTTTACCCTTTTGGACGGGTCTTCATTAGACGCAAATCATAAGAATGCACCAGTTTCAAATGATACTTATTACATCACTCCAAATAAATGTACTGAGTGTCAGGGTTTTCATGAAGAACCTCAATGTGCAGCTGTTTGTCCAGTTGATTGCTGCGTTCCAGATGAATTGTATGTTGAAACCGTTGAGCAATTGATGTCTAAAAAAGAAAAATTGCATCTTTAATCTCTATACTATCCTATTTCGAGGTGAAGGGTATTAATATTCCTTCACCTTTTTTTATACTTTCATTTACGCTTATTTTCTTTTCTTTGTCAAAACAATGTTGAATGGCTAAGCCTAAAATTGCATTTGTAACAGGAGGGTACTCATCAGAGGCTGTTATTTCATATAAAAGTGCAGTTACCATAGAGAATAACATCGACCTTGACCTGTTTGATGCCTACAGAATAGATATTACACCTCAAAAATGGTTCCACGTAAGTGCTGACAATGCTGAAATAGAAGTGGATAAAAATGATTTTTCCTTAACTATACATGGCAAAAAAATCATCTTCGATGCGGTTCTCATCGGAATTCACGGAACGCCAGGCGAAGATGGAAAACTACAAGGATATTTCGATCTCATGAATTTGCCTTACACATCATGCGATGCATCCACTTCAGCCATTACATTCAACAAACGCTACACTTGTGCAATTGCAGGATCTTCTGGGTTTAACGTAGCTAAATCTATACTCCTTTTTAAAAGCAATTATAATAGCGATCTGTCTTTCGTTAGCGCGCTTTCATTTCCATTATTTGTCAAGCCAAATAATGGGGGATCTAGTATTGGTATTAGTAAAGTAAACACTATTAATGATCTCCCTGTTGCTATCGAGAAA
Organism: Chitinophagaceae bacterium; assembly: GCA_947451935.1. Taxonomy (GTDB): domain Bacteria; phylum Bacteroidota; class Bacteroidia; order Chitinophagales; family Chitinophagaceae; genus Pollutibacter. Next base: position 49,498 of record CANGBH010000002.1, on the reverse strand, counting down.
GCATTTCACGAGGATGATCAGGTACTGGTAGAAGAATTTATCAGAGGAAGGGAATTTACCATCGGTGTTTTTGAATCAAAGGGAAAAATTATTACACTGCCATTTACCGAGATTATTACCGAAAATGAGTTTTTTGATTTTGAGGCAAAATATGAAGGTAAATCTCTTGAAGTTACACCTGCCGAATGTAGTCAGGAGACAGCTATCGCTGTTCGAACTGCAGCAACTGGAATTTATTCTTTATTTAATTGTCGTGGAGTAGTTCGGATGGATTTTATTTTTAATGAATTGGATCGCAAACCTTATTTACTTGAAATTAATACTGTGCCAGGACAAAGTGCAGCAAGTCTTGTACCTCAACAAGTAGCAGCAATGGGATTAGATCTTAAATCGTTTTACACAACGCTTATCGAAGGGGCATTATCAGCAAAAAATAAAAAATAGCTATGGCATTCTCCTTCATAACAAAGAGGCCCCTGTGGCAAAATATTCTTGCAGCAATATTAGCCTCTTTATTCTTGGTTGCGATCTTTCTATTAACATTAAATGTGATAACCAATCATGGAGAATACTTAACTGTTCCAGAAGTTAAAGGAAGAGACTATAAAATCATACAGTCTGATTTAGAAAAGAATGGATTTGAAGTCGTGATTCAAGATTCAATATATGTAGATACACTTCCACCCAATATCATCATAAAACAATTTCCTGAGCCTGAGGCCACCGTTAAAGTCAATAGGGTTATATACTTGACAATTAATTGTGCCGTTCCACCATCTGTGGGTATGCCGAATTTAATTGGAATGACTTTTCGAAATGCTATGATGGAACTAAAGTCATTAGGCCTGAAATTGGGAGATACCATTATTGTACCAGATCTGGTTAAAAATGCCGTTAAAGATCAACAGGTCGCTGGATCAACGATAAAGCCTGGGTCACCTGTCAGAATGGGTACTATAATTGATTTGGTAATTGGTGCCGGTATTGGAGGAGAAGAGTTTCCTGTACCTGATTTATATGGGCTTACTTATTCTGAAGCTAAATTGGTACTTGATATAAATGGTATTAGTACAGGCGTGGTTATTCTGGATGAAGACCTAGTAGATACAACTATGGGATATATATACTGGCAAAATCCAATGCCATTTGACGGTCAAATGCTGCCTAACAAAATACATACAGGTCAATTAATGGATATTCGATTAAGCATAGAAAAACCTAAGTCTAAAGCAGACAGCACTTCATCTTTTACTCCAAAATAATTATTTAAATTTGTACCATGAAAATTATAGACGTGCAAGAACTTCAACATCGTATTCAATCAGGTGAAAAACTAAACCTCGTTGATGTAAGAGAACCTAATGAACACGAAGAGTTTAATATTGGAGGTATCTTATTGCCATTGGGTGAGATTAGAATCAGTGAAATTGAATCAATAGAAGGACTAAAAGAACAAGAAGTGATTTGTTATTGCAGAAGTGGAAATAGGAGTGGTCAAGCTGCAATGATTTTAGAAAGTTTAGGATTCACTAATGTGGTTAATGTTACGGGTGGTATGCTTTCTTGGAGGGAAAATTTTCCACAGTAAATTATACCAGAATGCTTCAGTATCATTTTTTATGCTGCAATGAGTAGAAACTATTCACTTATTAGCAGCATTTTATTTTTGAACTTTAAAGGACAAATCTTGCATTGATTTTTCAAGCATTAGATTGACAATATCTTTACTGAATTTCTCTATCGATGATGGGTTTAGTGTTTCGGTCTGAACTGACCAAATCATAGTCTCAGTAGCTCCATCAAATAGGTTCCCTTCCATGAAATAAGTCTTATCGGTAACATAATATCCAGGGTCATATAGATAAGGGTACCAATAAGAATAAAATCCTCTAAAATGCAAGCCATAACCGGGGTAAGGTCCGTAAAAATCAGACATTCCTGGGATATATCGAGTTTCACTTTGTTTGTCAATTAAGGTAAGGGTAAAAATAAGGTCACATTTTAATTCTTTTATTTTTTCAATCATCATCTCTTTGTCAAGTGGTTTTCCCTTGCTAAAAGTGGGAGGAAAATAATCCCAACTTCTTTCTACCGCGAAGCCTTTTTCAATGGCAACTTTGCTCATTTCTTCTTCTAGATGAGTTCTAACATGTGGGTTTGTAACAAGTGCGGCTAAGAATATTTTCGTATATGGTTTTTCAATCTTGAAATTTTCATTTTTCCATGAAAATGTTACTTTATGTGATGGACTGCAGCTAGTTAATAGTAAAAGGAGAAGAAGACTCTGAAAGAAGATTATCCTATATAGTTTCATGATTATCTATTTGAACATGCAACTTATAATTAATCCATTAAGACAAAAATGATTCTAATCATCTAGTAACCACGTTTGTGTTATTCCTTTCTTTAGAAATTTATAGTGATACCAGCCATTATATTAGTCCCTGCCATTGGGAAATAATAATTATTCTTACTTATTTCCCCTTCATACAAGTAGCTATATGTGTAGCCATTGGGTTCATATAGTTTATTCCAAATATTATTTACTTGCATGGAGAGGTCAATAGACTTGGTATTCCTAACGATTAGTTGGTGATTTATCTGTAGATCTTGTATGAAATATGGATTTAGGCTTCTGTCCTTTCTGCTTGTGTTATCAAGGTATTGCCTAGAAACATATTTGGATGTAAGATTCAAATGAAGTGATTTGGTTATATCTAGCTTTATTATTGAATTGCCTATTATTGAAGGGGAAAAAGAGATATCGGGTTTTTTGTAAAAATTTGATTTTTGTCCACCAGCATCATAATCATCATAATACTCTGTATAATTTTTAATTTTGTTTTTACTCAGAGATAAATTATTATCTATTCTTAACCATTTTAAAATAGTTAAGTTTCCCTCTAATTCAATTCCAGCTCTAAAGCTCTTAGAAACATTTGATCTTGTGTATGCCCCTACATCATTTATTTTTCCTGTCAGAATAAGTTGATCTGTATAATCCATGTAGTAGGCAGTTGCTGAAAATTTATTAACTCCAGCAACTCTTTCTATGCCCATCTCATAATCGCCTAATTTTTCAACTTTTGGTTGTTGTGTTATTCCTGATTCAAAATCATCTCTATTTGGCTCTTTGTTTGCCATGGCATAGGATAGGTATAAATTGTATTTACCTAGTTTCTTTGATAGCCCCATTTTGGGGTTGATGAAAGTCCATGACTTATTTATAAACAAACTTGGGTTATCTCTAAACCCATTGATTTTATAGTGAACATCTCGTACTTGGATATCTCCAAATAGGTTAGTATTACTTCCTAATTTTTGTAGCCATTTTGTGAAAAAATGACTTTCATATTTATTTGCAGTTAAATCATACCAAGTATACTCCTTGGGAATTCCAATGTTCGACCAGATAACCTTTCCAAAATGATTTCCATGATAGTGACTAACCCCACCTCCAATCATAATTTCTTTATCCTCGTCTTTGAATTGCATTGAAAAATTATCTCCAATCAGTTGATTTGAGAGCCATAATTGTCTGATCAAATCTGTTGCATGAATTTCAATTCCATTAATCTGTGGGTTTGCTAGTCCATAGTTACTAAATTCTTGATCTGCTTTATACTGTTCATAATAGCCATAACCTTTGGTGAGATATGAAGCGTTGTTGAAGTTCCATTTCGAATTAATTTTTTTATTATAAAATGCTTGATAATGTGTTTGTGTATAGTTATCGGTTTCATTATCATAAGGAGCACCAGGTTTCTCTGTCCCTGCACTATTTTCTCTTCTCTTGCTGGTAAGTTGATCTTCTGGAATGCCATACCATGCTTGATATGTTTTTTCTTTTCCTGAAAATATATTTAGCCTAAATGAAGATTTTTCTTTTATACTAGCTGTAGATATATAGAATGATTTTAAATCAGTTTTTGAACGATCGATATAGCCATCACTATTGATTGCCGAAAGTCTTATATCGAATGTATACTGATCATTGATTAATCCAGTTCCCGCTTTGATGGTATTTTTATTTGAATTGAATGAACCATAACTTTTGCTTATTGTAGCATAGGGAAGCGGTTGAACTTCATTTGTCAATATATTAATTGTGCCACCAAAAGAACCAGTACCATTACTACTTGTTCCTACACCACGTTGCACTTGAATACTATTGGTTGATGAAATCAGATCTGGTAGGTTTACGAAATAAACTCCTTGTGATTCAGCGTCATTATATGGTATTCCATTTAGCGTAATGTTTATACGAGTAGCATCTGTCCCCCTTATTCTCATTCCCGTATAACCAATTCCATTCCCTGCATCAGAGTTGACAACAACTCCTGGAACTTGATTCAATAAAATTGGGATATCTTGACCTAAGTTTTTGCTACTAATATCCTTTTTAGATATCAACGATTGTGTGAAGGGATAATTCTTGCCAGCCCTAACTGCATTTATTTCAATAGAGGGCATGAATACTTTCGATCTATTAAGTTTTATAACATAATTATATAAGGTGTCAGTTGTGATAAACTTGGTGGTATATCCTATTGCGCTAATTTTGAGTGTGGCCATTTCATTCTTCCGTAAAGGGATTGTTAAATTGCCATCGCTATTTGTAAAATCTGTTTTGCCATCGATTAGCGAGATGGTTGCCCTATGTAAGGGTTCCATGTTAAGGCTATCAATTACCTTAATGGTAATTTGACTTTTCGTACTAAGTGCAATAAGTAAAATTAATGTGAGGAAACTAATTTTTTTCATAACTGTTTTTGTTTTTCTGAAGACTTTGCTTCAGGTTGGTTTACAAAAACAGGAAAGGAGAGTATAGCGGCTCTGTCCTTCCCTGCGCAGGCATTATCCTGATCAGGTTCTACGGGTTTAATCTCAGCCTTGGTTTGACCCTCAGCACCCCGGAACAGCTACAAAAGTAAAGCATTAATCGATAATAGGGCTTATTCACTTTTTTATTTTTGTAACTTTCACTTCACATCAACGTATACTTAAAAAACATCTCTATGCGTCTAAACGTTCTAGTGCTATTCTTATCCGTTTCATTGTTTGTATCTGCTCAGGAAAAAGTGGATCGATCCCTTGAAGCATTTCAAAAAGTTGACATAAAAGGAGGGATTGATTTTGTGTTTTCTACTTCCTCATCTTATTCAGTTCAAATTCAAGGGAAAGATCCAGAGGATATTATTACAGAAATTAAAGGGGATCAATTATTTATCTATCATAAGAAGGGGAAAAGTATACTTTCTAGTGAGTGGAACACATTAACTGGCGGATATCAAGTTATTGTTTATGCACCTTTGTTAGAAAGTATTTCGACAGCCGGATCGGGTAAAATCACTTTTGATAGTGTTTTAAAATCGGATCTGTTAGACTTAAATATTGCTGGTTCTGGGAATGTTACTGGAAGAATTAATGTGGGAACTCTTACAATCGAAAGTGCTGGTTCTTCAAATATTCGGCTTGCCGGAAATTTAGAGAAGGCGATAGTTCGATCTAGTGGTTCTGGTAATGTACAATGTTTTGATCTAGTAGTAGATGATTGTGAATTTTCAAAAAGTGGTTCTGGTAATTCCCAAATCACCGTTAATCATTCATTAAATGTATCAATTAGCGGATCAGGTAATTTTATCTATAAAGGAAACCCACAGTTAATTTCTTCATCCTCATCAGGATCTGGGAAAATTAAAAGAATTTAATAAAATAAAAATCATGAAATCACTGCTACTATTTTTCATTTCAATAACAAGCCTTACCTCATTTGGACAAAAGCAACTAGTTGTACACGACAGTCAAGCTGTTGAACGTCCTGTTGAAAAATTTCACTCACTAAGTGTCAGTGGACTATTTACTGTATATTTTTCTCAGTCAGATGATTTTAAGTTAGCGATCAGCACTTCACATAATGGTAATGAAGATCAAATTAAAACTACTGTTGTTGATGGTGTATTGAGGGTGTCACGTAAAGAAAGAATTGTATGGGGAATAAATTCAAGTGATCGAAGTATAAAAGTGTATGTTTCAGCACCTTTTCTAAAGGACATTAGTGCATCAGGTGCATCTAATATAAATATAGTAGGTTCATTACGTACTGAAGCCTTAACGTTGACTCTTAGTGGGGCTTCAGATTTCCGTGGAACAATAGAAGCTGGTTCAATACAAGTCGATCAAAGTGGAGCTTCAGACATTAAAATGGAGGGGAATGTACACGCAATTACACTAAAGACATCAGGAGCAAGTGATTTTAATGGCTTCTCCTTGGTTACAGATGACGCAGTTCTTTCTGCTTCAGGGGCTTCAAAAATTCAATTAACGGTTCAAAAATCAATTAAAGCAACGGCATCTGGTGCGAGTGATATTGAATATCGTGGTAATCCTGAAAAAGTTGGGCGCTCATCCTCAGGGGCAAGTAATATTTCGCATCACTAAAAAACGGGCTAGTAAGTACATAAAAAAAGGCACAATCAGGAGAAATCTCTCTTTTTGTGCCTTTTTTATGCTTTTTAAGCAAATTTATGTTGCGAAGGCTGGGATCGAACCAACGACCTTCGGGTTATGAGCCCGACGAGCTACCGCTGCTCTACTTCGCGATGCAAATCTACACTTAAAATCAATTATAGTCAAAACAATTATTACTGTGTTACCTTTGCAGCTAATGATGAGGTCTGGTTTCGTAAATATATTAGGTAAGCCTAATGCAGGGAAAAGTACTCTACTCAACGCTTTAGTAGGAGAGAAGCTTGCTATTGTGTCTTCTAAGGTGCAAACAACTAGGCATCGTATACGTGCTTTTTTAAATGGACCTGATTATCAAATTGTTTTTTCTGATACGCCTGGTATCATAGAACCTCAATATAAGCTGCATGAGAAAATGATGCGTGCTGTTAAATCTAGTATGGAGGATGCAGATGTATGTTTGCTAATCGCAGACCTTAGGGATGATTTAACCCTGTTAGATGAATTGTTTTCACCCCTTAAATTGCATGTTCCGTGTATCGTGGTGTTAAATAAAAGTGATATGGTTAAGCCTCCGAAAATCCAAGAGGCAGTTGACTTTTTTTCAGCTAAATCATATTGTAAAAAAGCAATAGTTATCTCTGCAGCTAAAAAGATTAATACGGACGAACTGGTTAAGTTGATAGTAAGTTACTTGCCAGAAGGAGATCCTTTCTTTGGCGAAGAAGACTTGACAGACATGCCCACCAAGTTTTTTGCCGGAGAGTTAATTCGAGAAAAAATATTTGAATTGTTTGATCAAGAAATCCCTTACCAAACTACCGTAATGGTACAAGGGTTTGAAGAAAAAAATACCTTAATTAAAATTACTGCAGATATCATCGTTCAACGGGAATCTCAGAAAGCAATTTTATTAGGGCAAGGTGGGTTAATGATAAAGAAACTGGGGACAGAATCTAGGATTTCGTTAGAATCATTTTTGGGAAGAAAAATATTCTTGCAGTTATACATCAAGGTTCGTGCAAATTGGCGCAACAATGATTTGTATCTCAAAGAATATGGGTATGCCCAATAAGGGGTTTAAAAACGAGCTTCTATATAATAAAAATAATAAGTAAGATTTTATTTCAATATTGATACGTAAAGAATTTAATAGAATACAATGAGTGGGTTTACATTAGCGATAGTAGGGCGACCAAATGTTGGGAAGAGTACATTTTTTAATAGGCTGTTAGAGGAAAGAAAGGCTATTGTAGAAGATACCTCTGGCGTTACACGCGATAGACAATATGGTATTAGCGAATGGAATGGTAAGTCATTCAATGTCATTGATACTGGTGGTTTCGTGCCAGATAGCGATGATGTTTTTGAGAGAGAGATCCGAAAGCAAGTGGTAATAGCTGTCGAAGAAGCTAATGCCATTGTTTTTATGTGTGATGTTACAACCGGTATCACACATCTTGATGAGGCTATGGCAAAGCTTCTTCGCAAATCAAAAAAACCAGTTTTTTTGGTAGTGAATAAAGTGGACAATAATGAAAGGATGTTATCGGCTACTGAATTTTATGGACTTGGTTTTAAAAACACATTCTTTCTTTCATCTATTTCGGGCAGTGGTACAGGGGATTTATTAGATGAGATTGCAAGCCTAATTGATGTTGAACTCGAGCCATTATCTACCGAGCTTCCTAAGTTTGCCATCATTGGTCAACCTAATGTAGGCAAATCATCCCTGCTTAATGCCCTAGTTGGAACAGAACGTACTATTGTAAGTGCTATAGCAGGTACTACAAGAGATACCATTCATACGCATTATAAGTTATTCCAAAAAGAGTTTGTTCTGATTGATACCGCAGGTATACGGAGAAAGAACAAGGTGCATGAAGATATAGAGTTTTATTCCGTTATACGAGCAATCAAAGCGATGGATGAAGCCGACGTTTGCTTAATGATGATTGATGCAGAAAATGGCATTACACAACAAGATTTAAATATTTTTTCGCTTGCTATAAAAAAAGGAAAGGGTATTGTATTTATTGTAAATAAGTGGGACTTAGTAGAGAAGGTTACGAATACCTCTAGAGATTTTGAAAAGGAAATGAAAAATCGATTAGCTCCTTTTACTGATTTGCCTATTTTATTTATTTCAGCAACTGAGAAGACTAGAATTTTTAAGGTAATTGAAGTTGGACTTGAGGTTTTTGAAAACAGAAAAAGAAAAGTGCCTACATCAGCATTGAATGATGAAATGCTAAAAGTTATTGAAGCGCATCATCCTCCTGTTGTTAGGGGAAATGCAATTAAGATTAAATTCGTTACTCAAATTCCTACTGTAGTTCCTAGTTTCGCCTTTTTTGCAAATCATCCAGACGATATCAAAACTCCATATAAAAATTACTTGGAGAATAAGCTCCGAGAAAAATTTAATTTCAAGGGAGTTCCCGTACGAATATTTTTTAGAAAGAAATAAAAAAAAGAGAGGGACATTTGTCCCTCTCTTTTTTTAAAGTACGGTTTAAGCTATATATAATTAGAATTTATAATATGCTGCTAGAAGGAAATTAGAAGCACTTCCTTTTTCACCTCCATCTTTTGCATAGAATATATTTTTATTCGCTGATTCTAATCTAAGTTCAGGAATAATAGTGAACGAGCCAAGGCGAATATTTCCAGAAATGGTATTAGCGAAAATGCTAGATCCATATGCTGCAGAACTAAGCGCTGCAAGTTGGTTCTTATCATTGAAAATTTCAGTTCTCAACGTAATACCAAATTTTTCAAGTGGATCATAGTTGATGTAGAAAGCCGAACCACCCCATGACTTAGCATCTGCGTATACTTCCGCCATTTGTGTTTTTGATTTGTTAAGTGTTCCGTTGTAGGCAACATTTACTTTGTCACTTAGCTTAGCGGTAAATACTATGTCAAACTGATTTACTTTTGCAGAGTCTGTTGGACGTTGACCGCCTACATAGTTTAGGAATAGCTTTACATTGTCAGAAAACGCATAAGTATATTGGAAGAGTAACGCTTTCTTGTTATCTGATGGCACATCTCTGTAGTCGGTCGGATTTGCTACACCTAACATAAAGCCAGACTTACCAAAAGTTAATTCAGTTTTTACACCAGTGTGAAGAAACGGTCCCCAAGAGAACATATAAGACATGCTGTAGTTCCTGTTTGCCATTGGATCCAATACTTCATAGCCAACATGTGTTCCCCAAGTACCACCAGTGAATTTAATCCAATCTGCAGGAGCATACGAAACATAAAGTTGTTTGATATTGGACAGAATTCCTTTATCGTTATACGCAAATTCCTTTGCTCTTTTACCTACTCCTAGATCTAGCGTTGCTGAAAACTTTTTTACCGCATAATCCACTTTTACAGAAGCCATACCTAGGGCTAATTTTCCAGTTGAATTGGTAAAACTTGTTCTGTTATTTGATACGTTTTTGCTGAAATCAGACCTAAAGTAACCATCAATGTAGCCAGAGAAAGTAAAATTTGATTTTTTTTCAGGTGTTGCGGTGCTGTCTTGTGCATTTACATTGACTAAAGAGAGCATGAAAATTCCGATTACGTAAAGTTTTCGTAACATTGTTTAAGTTTTTAGTTTTAAAAATGGGGTATGGCATAGGTAAATGTTCTTGTACAACTTTACCTCGCGCTGTACCCTTTTATTTAGTCTTCGATTTCAACCTCTCGATTTTTCATCAGTAATGTTCCTTGAGTGTACTTCTCATCATGTTGAGATTCATCCAATCCCATTTCTTCTTCTTCTACACTAACCCTTAATGGTTGAATTAGATTAATGAGTTTGAAAATCAAGAAGGATACAACAAATGAATATATAACAGCTATTGCTGTAGCTTTAAGCTGAGTGAAAAAGAACTCCGCATTACCATAGAACAAACCATCATTTCCAGCGCTGTTCACTGCTTTCGTAGCAAAAATTCCAGTTAGTATCATACCAACCATGCCACCGATACCATGGCAAGGGAATACGTCCAATGCATCATCAAGGGTAGATTTTTGTTTGTAATACACGGCAATGTTTGAAATGATTGCTGCAATTACACCAATAAAGATACTTTGAGGAATTCCAACGAATCCAGCTCCTGGTGTGATCGCAACTAGACCAACTACTGCACCGATACAAAATCCCATGACAGATGGTTTTTTGCCTTTAAGTACATCAAAGAACATCCAGGAAAGACCAGCAGCAGCTGCAGCTGTATTTGTTGTTGCAAAAGCTGAAACAGCAAGTCCGTTTGCACCTAATGCAGAACCTGCATTGAATCCAAACCAACCAAACCATAGCAATCCAGTTCCAATTAAAACGTATGGTACGTTTGCTGGAGGAATTTCAGTGCGTTCCATATGTACTTTTCTGCGTTTAAGAACTAGCGCACCTGCAAGAGCAGCGCAACCAGCTGAAATATGTACAACAGTACCACCAGCAAAATCCAATGCACCCATCTTAAACAAGAATCCTTCTGGATGCCAGCTCCAATGGGCTAGGGGAGCATATACGAATATGCTAAATAAGATGATGAAAAGAATGTAAGAGGTAAACTTAACCCTCTCTGCCAACGCACCAACTACTAGTCCGGGTGTGATGATAGCAAACATCAATTGGAAAAGGGAGAATAACGTTTTTGGAATCGTAGGGGCGAGGCTCCAAGGAGCAGTATTATTAACGTCTTTAAAGAAAAAATGTGTCATTGGGTTTCCTACAAATCCACCCATAGTATCACCGAAGCATAGACTATAGCCAAATGATACCCAAATAACAGTAACAACACCTGCTGCTACAGTGCTTTTAATCATCGTAGAAATCACGTTCTTACGATGAACCATTCCCCCATAGAAGAATGCCAATCCAGGCGTCATGAGAAATACTAGGGCAGTCGCGATTAATACCCAGGTTATATCTGCTCCATTGTACACACCAGCCTTGTCTTCAAAGTTTGGTAAAACAGGAACAAAAATGGCAGCAATTGAAACTAGTGCCAGAACGAAGAATGGTAACCGATCTCTAAATACTTTTGAATTCATTGTAAGCAAGTTTTGTGTTAATAATGTATTTATAAATGCGAAAATAGCAAAAAAGTAACCCTTAACGTCAAATTATTACAATTTATAATACATATGAAAATATATAATATGTTTTATTATGATAATATATAATTGTTAATCAATGATTTATGAAATATTTTAAAATTTAATGTGGAAAACTAATTTTCAAAATAAAACACATATAATAATTAATAATATATAAGGTGTTGTAAAAAAAAGACCGAAGCGATTCGGTCTTTTTTTGAAGGCATATTTTAGGGGCTTAAATCAATAAACTCTTATCTTTTGATTCAAGCATTGATTCACCCATTAAGAATTCATCTATTTTTCGTGCGCATTCTCTTCCTTCGCTTATTGCCCAAACAACAAGGGATTGGCCTCTTCTCATATCACCACAAGCGAACACTTTACCAAGGTTTGTTTTATAGTCCTTTTCAGTTGCTAAAACATTTCCTCTGTCGTCGGTTGCCACATCAGATTCTTCAAGCATCCCTTCTTTTTGAGGTGCTACAAATCCCATTGCCAATAAAACTAGCTCACATGGGATGATTTTTTCAGAATCTGGTCGTTCAACAAAACGGCTAGGCTTTCCGTCTTCAGATTTCCAATCTAATTCAACTGTTTTGATAGCGGATAAATTTCCATCTTTATCACCAATAAACTCTTTGGTTGCTATGGCCCAAGCTCTATCACAGCCTTCTTCGTGTGAAGATGTTGTTTTGAGTAGCATCGGGTAAGTAGGCCATGGCATGATTTGAGTTCTATTCTCTGGTGGTTTAGGTAGAAGCTCAAATTGTAATACATTGGCTGCGCCTTGTCTATTAGATGTTCCTACACAATCACTCCCTGTGTCACCGCCTCCAATTACTACTACGCGTTTTCCCTTAGCATTAATTTGTGCCGATGCTATATTGCTTTCAATGGTACCGTTTGCAAATGGATCGGATCCTGCAACCAATTTATTTTGTTGTTTTAAAAAGTGCATGGCAAAATGAACACCATTAAGCTCTCTGCCTGGTATTTGCAAATCTCTTGGAACAGTTGAACCACCTGCTAAAACAACCGCATTATAATCTCTTAAAAGATCGTTCATCCCAATATTTACACCCACATTAGCATTGCACTTAAATTCAATGCCCTCTTCTTTCATCAGATTAATTCTACGATCCACTACATTTTTCTCCAGTTTGAAGTCTGGAATTCCATAGCGTAGTAATCCTCCTGGTTTTTCATCGCGCTCAAATACAACCACAGCATGTCCAGCTTGATTAAGTTGTGCGGCAGCTGCCATCCCTGCAGGACCGCTTCCTACCACGGCTACTTTCTTACCGCTACGTAGGTTTGGTTTTTTAGGCTTAACATATCCTTTATCAAAAGCTATTTCAATAATATGCTTTTCAATATCCTCAATGCTCACAGGTGGCTGATTGATGCCTAGTACACAAGAGCTTTCGCAAGGAGCGGGACAAATTCTTCCAGTGAACTCAGGAAAGTTATTGGTAGAAGTTAGTATTTCGTATGCCTCTTCCCAATTTTTTTGATACACTGCATCATTAAATTCCGGAATTACGTTACCAAGTGGACATCCATGATGACAAAAAGGAACACCACAGTTCATGCATCTAGCTGCCTGTTTATTTAATTCAGTATCCTCAAATGGCTTAACAAACTCATTGTAGTTTGTTATCCTTTCTGCTACGGTGATCTTCTTTGGATTAGATCGTTGGAATTCTAAAAAACCCGTTGGTTTTCCCATATCGTTTCAATTAACAAATTAATTAGATTAATGCCTTCTTTATTGATTTATTGGATTGAATGACCTTTTTAAAGTCACGTGGATACACTTTTACAAAAGATAGCTTTTGATTTTCCAAATCACCTAGTACAAATTTTGCAACACTACTTCCTGTTGTAGACAGATGTTCTTCCAATAATCCTTTTAGTATTATTACATCTTCATCATCCATTGGATCTAAATCAACCATTTCTTGATTGCACTGGTTTTTGAAATTTCCATGTACATCATATACATAGGCAATCCCACCACTCATTCCAGCTGCAAAGTTTCTACCCGTTGCGCCTAGTACTACAACTGTTCCACCAGTCATGTATTCACAGCCATGATCTCCTACACCTTCTACAACGGCTGTTGCACCTGAGTTCCTAACTGCAAATCGCTCTCCAGCTTTTCCTCTAATAAACGATCTGCCACTTGTTGCGCCATAAAACGCAGTATTCCCAATTAGGATATTATCTTCTGCTACAAATACAGATTCTTTAGGAGGATATATAATCATTTTAGCGCCACTCAATCCCTTTCCAAAATAATCATTAGCATCACCTTCCAATTCTAATGTAACACCCTGGGTATTGAATGCTCCAAAACTTTGTCCAGCTGTTCCTGTTAACCGCAATGTTATGGTATCCTCTTTTAATCCAGCCGCACCATACTTTTTAGTAATCTCATTGCTTAACATGGTTCCGGTTGACCTATCTGTATTTTTTATTTTACTATGTATAATGACAGGTTCCTGGCTTTCTAAAGCGTTAGCGGCTTCCTTTATAAATTTCCAATCCAATACATCTGCAATACCATGGTCTTGCTCTTCTTGTTTATATAAACCAACAGAAGCATCAGCAGGTTCTTTATAAAGAATTGGCGTTAAGTTTAGTTTGTTGTATTTCCAATGAGAAATATCTTCTCTCATTTTTAATGCATCAACTTGTCCAACCATTTCTTCAATAGTCTTGTAACCCATTTCAGCCATTATTTCTCTTAACTCTTTTGTTAAGAACTGAATGAAGTTGACTACATAATCTGCTGCTCCATTAAATCGTTTTCTAAGTTCTGGATCTTGTGTTGCTACACCAACTGGGCAGGTATTCAAATGGCATTTGCGCATAAGAATACATCCTTCAACTACCAGCGCTGCCGTAGCAACTCCCCATTCTTCAGCACCAAGCAAAGTGGCAATAGCTACATCGCGACCTGTCTTGAGTTGACCATCAGTTTGTAAAACAATTCTACTTCTGAGTTTATTTTTTACCAAGGTTTGATGTGCTTCCGCTAAACCAAGTTCCCAAGGTAAACCCGCATGTCTAATAGAGCTCACTGGAGATGCACCTGTTCCACCATCAAAGCCTGATATAAGAACTACATCTGCTTTTGCTTTGGCAACACCTGCCGCAATTGTTCCTACTCCCGCTTTTGATACTAGTTTTACGCTAATCCTTGCCTTTCTATTTGCATTTTTTAGATCGTAAATAAGTTGCGCTAAATCTTCAATGGAATAAATATCATGGTGGGGTGGTGGTGAAATTAATCCTACTCCAGGTGTAGAGTGTCTTACTCGACCAATCCAATCATCCACTTTATGTCCTGGTAATTGTCCACCTTCTCCGGGTTTTGCACCTTGTGCCATTTTGATCTGAAGTTCATCAGCTTCTGTTAAGTATTGACTTGTTACACCAAAACGTGCAGAAGCTACTTGCTTAATTGCAGAGCGCATTGAATCCCCATTTTCTAGAAGAGTATAACGTACTTCATCTTCCCCGCCTTCTCCCGTATTGCTTTTGCCACCAAGCCTATTCATTGCAATCGCTAGGGTAGTATGTGCTTCCCAAGATATTGATCCAAAAGACATAGCTCCTGTTGCAAATCGTTTGTAAATATTCTCAGCAGGTTCTACTTCATCAATTGAAATAGAGGGTCTATTTGGGTTGAATTGAAATAAGCTTCTAAGTGTACATGCTTTCTCTCCCTGTTCATTAACAAGTCGAGAATATTTTTTAAACATGGCAAAATCAGCAGTTCTAGTAGATTGCTGAAGCAAGTGAATTGTTTGTGGGTTGAATAAGTGGAATTCTCCTTTTCTTTTCCACTGATAAACACCACCAACTGGAAGTCTATCAACCGGTATTGTTTTTCTGCTAAATCCAAGGTGATGTTTTGCTAACGCCTCTCTTGCAATTTCATCTAAGCCCATTCCTTCAATTCGAGAAACGGCGCCAGTAAAGTATTTATCAACCACCTCTTGATTCAGTCCGATGATTTCAAATATTTGTGCTCCATGATAAGATTGTAGTGTTGAAATTCCCATTTTTGAGAATACTTTCAACAACCCTTCATTAACTGCTTTGATGTAATTTTTCTTCAATTGTTCTGCGTCAATTTCAGTCTGCATTTTGCCACTAAGCTTAATGTCGCGAATTGATGAAAGCGCTAAATAAGGATTGATTGCAGTTGCTCCAAATGCGATCAAACAGGCGAAGTGATGTACTTCCCAAACATCTCCTGCTTCAACAATAATTCCAACTTTTCCTCTAAGTCCTTTTCGAATAAGGTGGTGATGTATTGCTGAAGTGGCTAATAGTGATGGTATTGGAGCATGTTCAGAGTCGATTGCTCTGTCTTGCAGCACCAATACTTCAAATCCATCTTCAACAGCATCTACAGCATATCTACAAATTCTATCAAGTGCTTTCTTAAGTGTTCCAGGCTTACCATCTGCTCGAAAATAACATTGAAGTGTTTTGGCTTGAAATGCGCCAGTATCAATGCTTCGTATCTTTTCAAGGTCATGGTTTGTTAATACAGGATGCTTGAGTGCGACAGTATGGCAACTCATTGGATCTTCTGTCAACATACTACCATTATTTCCAATGAATGTAGCGAGAGACATAACTAGTCTTTCTCTAATTGGATCTATTGGTGGATTCGTAACCTGTGCAAATAATTGTTTGAAATAGCTGCTTAGGTGTTGAGGTTGATCGCTTAGAATAGCTAATGGAATATCACTTCCCATTGAGCCAATCGGTTCTTTGCCATCGATAGCCATAGGAGCTATGATATTTTCTAAATCTTCTGATGAATAGCCAAATGCCTTTTGGTATTTGAAAACTTGGTCGTGTTCTAAGTGCGTGAACATTACCCTTGGATCAGGTAATTCATTCAATCGTATCTTGTATTTATTGATCCACTCGCCATAAGGCTTTTGTCCGCATATGGTTTGTTTTAATTCATCATCACTAATGATTCTTCCTTCTTCGATATCTACTACAAACATTTTACCAGGCTGCAATCTTCCTTTTTCAATAATTAGAGAAGGGTCTACAGGAAGTGCGCCTGTTTCAGATGCCATGATTACACGATCATCTGATGTAACGCAATAACGAGAAGGACGTAGTCCATTTCTGTCTAGCGTTGCACCAATCATTCTACCATCGGTGAATGAAATTGAAGCCGGTCCATCCCATGGTTCCATAATAGATGCGTGGAATTCATAAAATGCTTTTTTAACGGGATCCATGCTCTCATTACCATCCCATGCCTCAGGTATTAACATCATCATTACATGCGGTAATGATCTACCTGTCATCGTCAACAATTCAATCATGTTATCCAAACTAGCAGAATCACTCTGGCTTCCTGAGATCAATGGTAAAAGCATCTCCATTTCTTCCTTAGAAAAATAGGGAGAAGCATATCCATTTTCATTTGTTTTTATCCAGTTAAGGTTGCCCTGAAGTGTATTGATTTCACCATTATGAGCTATATACCTGAATGGTTGAGCCAGCCTCCATGAAGGGAAGGTATTTGTTGCAAATCGTGAATGCACTAATCCAAGTGCACTTACCAATTTTTTGTTTGATAAGTCAGGGTAGTACGATCTTACTTGCATGCTCGTTAGCTGTCCTTTGTAGACAACTAATTTGTATGATAGTGAGGAAATATAAAATCCAATAGCATCTTTTTTTACAGAATTATTAATCAGATGCGTAGCATAATTTCTAAGAATAAATAATTTACGTTCAAAGGCCATCGGGTCGCTAATATGGTCAGGACAAGCGATGAAAACCTGTTCGATTTCAGGTTCTACTGATCGTGCAGTTAGCCCAATTCCATCTGGATTGGTAGGAACTTTCCTCCAAGTGAGAATTTCCATGCCAAGCTCCTCTGCCGTTCTATTGAAAATATCCCTGCACTCTTCACGAAGCCTTACTTCTTTTGGAAAAAAAACACTTCCTACGCCATACTTTCCATATGCAGGCAGATGCACGCCCATTTTCAAACATTCGTCGAAGAAGAAGGCGTGGGGAGTCTGAATTAAGATACCCGCACCGTCACCTGTATTGCTTTCGCATCCACAGGCACCTCTGTGTTCCATGTTTTCTAATATGGTTAAGGCATCAGATATGACCTGATGACTTTTGTTTCCTTTGATGTTTGCTACAAAACCGATTCCACAAGAATCTCTTTCGAATTCCGGACGATATAACCCACGATTTCTTGCCATAATGGAGCCTTTATTTGAATAAAATCTAAAAAATTGTTACAAAAAGCAAATAAAATCTAAAACCTTGGCAGGCATTCGAATAAATTTACGAAAAAATGGTTTAGAATTTTCAGATAGCACCAAAAATTAAAAAAACACTATTTTTTTAACCAATTTTTTCTTCTACATAGCTGCTGATGGGCTCGCACGTGCAAATCAGATTTCTATCCCCATGGGTGTTATTTACACGGGCAATACTTGGCCAAAATTTATTGGTCCGCTGCCTTTCTGTTGGAAATGCAGCTTGTTCCCTTGTATATGGCCTATCCCAGCTATTTCCACATACTGTTGTTTGAGTGTGTGGGGCTCTTTTCAATACATTTTCCTTCTTGTCTGTCAATCCAAGTTCTATTTCTTTTATTTCATTTCTAATCGAAATCAATGCATCACAAAAGCGGTCAAGTTCGTCTTTATCCTCACTCTCCGTAGGTTCAATCATAATAGTGCCCGGTACTGGAAAACTAAGTGTGGGGGCATGAAAACCATAGTCCATCAATCGTTTTGCCACATCCTCAGCTTCAACTTCAGCCGATTTCTTAAATGGTCTTAAGTCAACTATAAATTCATGAGCGCAGGTGCCATTGGTCCCTAAATATAAAATGTCATAGTGCCCTTGAAGTTTTGCACGCATGTAGTTCGCATTGAGTATAGCATATTCAGTGGATGCTTTTACACCTATTTTACCAAGCATACGGATATAACCATAGCTTATGAGCAAAATACTCGCGCTACCAAAAGGAGATGCGCTTACTGCCTGAGTTTGGTTAAATGCCGCATCAGATTTGCTAGTATTGATAGCGTGCCCAGGTAAGAATGGAGTCAAATGTGACTTTACACAAATTGGACCCATACCAGGTCCACCGCCACCATGTGGAATGGCAAATGTTTTATGTAGATTAAGATGGCATACATCAGCACCAATTAGCCCTGGTGCAGTTAAACCAACTTGTGCATTCATATTGGCACCGTCCATGTATACTTGTCCACCATGCAAGTGTACAATTGCTGTAATGTCTTTTATTGTCTCTTCATACACTCCATATGTGCTTGGATAGGTAATCATAATGCCGGCAAGTGATTCACTATGTTGATTCGCTTTTTCGGTTAGGTCATTAATGTCTATATATCCATTCTCTAGTGCTTTTACGACAACAACCTTCATTCCAGCCATTACAGCAGATGCCGGATTTGTACCATGCGCAGATATAGGAATGAGCATCACATTACGGTGATGATCGCCTCTAGAAAGGTGGTAACCTCTGATAGCCAATAGACCTGCATATTCTCCTTGAGCACCACTATTTGGTTGGAGACTGCATGCATCGAACCCTGTGATGTCAGAAAGATAATCAGAAAGCTCACTTAGAATTTGACTGTAGCCTTGAGTTTGATGTGATGGAGCAAAAGGATGAATTTGGCTCCAGCATTCCCAACTTAATGGCATCATTTCAGATGCAGCATTTAATTTCATTGTACAGCTTCCCAACGAAATCATGGATGTGTTCAATGAGAGGTCCTTGTTTTCTAATTGCTTAATATAACGCATCATCTTACTTTCACTGTGGTAGCTATTGAAAACAGGATGTTCTAGAAAAGTGGATGTTCTCGTGAGAGAAGTAGGAATATTATGTAAGTAATCGTCTTCTGAAACACTAAAGGAGCCTTGTCCTTTTTCATCAAAACAACTTAGTAATGATAATAAATCACTGCTATTAGTGCATTCATCAAAACTCAATCCAATATGCATGTTATCAATTAATCGAATATTGATCTGTTTATCTTGAGCAAGTTGATATATTGATTCTGCCTTTGATGTAATAATGGTGATGGTATCAAAAAAAGATTCATGTAGAAGTTTATAACCACCTGCTTTCAATGTTTTCGCAGCAGCTTGAGCAAATAAGCAGGTTCTAGTGGCAATCTTTTTTAGTCCAATTGGTCCGTGGTACACTGCATACATAGCAGCCATATTCGCTAATAACGCTTGGGCCGTACAAATATTTGATGTTGCTTTTTCGCGTTTAATATGTTGTTCTCTTGTTTGAAGTGCCATCCTTAACGCTCTGTTTCCATCTGCATCAATGCTAACTCCAATTATTCTACCTGGTATGTTTCGTTTGAATTCATCCTTCGTAGCAAAAAAAGCAGCATGTGGACCGCCATTTCCCATCGGTACACCAAAGCGTTGGGCTGAACCACAAGCCACATCGGCACCTAACTCACCTGGAGACGTTAAAAGGGTTAATGAAAGAAGGTCGGTAGTCATAACAACATACGCCCCTATACTATGAACCTTATCAATAAAATTTCTGTGGTCGATTAACCCACCTTTATCATTTGGATACTGCACTAATGCACCAAAGTAAGTTGAATCAAGCACTACATCTTCTGTATTTCCTAGTACAATTTCAATGTCTATTGGGTTAGCTCTGGTATAAAGCAAATCAATGGTTTGAGGAAAACTTTCTTTGTCTACAAAAAACTTTGGACGTTCAATATTGTCTTGCTTATTGAGCGCATTAAAAAACATCGCCATGGCTTCTGCCGCTGCAGTGGCTTCATCCAATAGAGAGGCGTTTGCAATAGGTAGTCCAGTAAGATCAGACACCATAGTTTGGAAGTTCAATAAACTTTCCAATCTTCCCTGTGCAATTTCAGCTTGATAGGGGGTGTATTGAGTATACCATCCTGGATTTTCGAAAATATTTCTAAGAATCACACTTGGTGTGAAGGTTCCATAGTAACCTTGGCCAATATAATTTTTAGCAACAATATTTTTACTTCCAATTGTTTTTATGTGTTGCAAGTACTCAGCTTCACTCATGGCATCTGGAATATTCAACGCCTCGTTATTTCTAATATTGGCTGGAACAGTTTTGTCTATTAACTCACTTAAGCTTTTAACGCCAATTAGTTTTAACATCATTTCTTCTTCAGCAGCCGTAGGACCAATATGGCGACTGCTAAATTCCTTTTCCTGTTGCTCAATTAAATTCATCGGTTAAAATTAGAATGTTACAAATCAGAGATAAAATAGGTAATTATCAGGGTGCAAATTTAATTATAAGGATTGAGTTTAACCCTCATTTGTGTATTATATAGGCCAAATGTGGATTAATTGGTGAAACAGTCCTGGCTAGCACTTATTTTAGGAAGAATGATTTGGCGTAACTTTGAAATATGTCTGAAGAATTATTGGAAAACTGGGAACAAAAGTCTAAAGAAAGACAAAAATTGTATAAAACATTTCTTGGACGAACGCATAAAAATGACATCATCTATAGCTTACCCGATTTACATGAAGAAGCTTTTGAAAAAATAGACTGCCTTACCTGTGCAAATTGTTGTAAGAATTTTTCTCCACGATTTAAACCCCCAGATCTTAGGCGAATTAGTAAGGTTGTAGGCATGAAGGAGAGTGATTTCATTGCAACCTACCTTAGAATGGACGAAGAAGGTGATTATGTCTTGATTACCAAGCCTTGTCCTTTCTTAGGGGAAGATAATTTTTGTTCGATCTATGAAAATAGACCATCAGACTGTAAGCGATTCCCTTATACAGATGAAGATGTGTTTGTTAAACGTCCTGCCATAACCCAAAAAAATTCGACGTTCTGCCCAATTGTATATTATGTGATCGAAAAACTTATCGTTGAAGTAAATGGGTAAGCTTAGTATTCTATTTTTTTGATAGATGGATTTTTGATCCACGTAAATGCTACTATTCCTATCGTCATGCACCCTCCAAAAACCACAGAAGGGATTACGCCTAGTAATTTTGACATAAATCCACTTTCAAATGCACCTAATTCATTTGAAGACATGATGAATATGCTATTTAATGAAGAGACCCTGCCTTTCATGTGTTCAGGAGTCTTAAGATGAAGTACTGTTGATCGAACTATCATACTTATCCCATCTAGTAGTCCGGAAACAAATAAGGCCAATGCAGAAATCCAGAATGTAGTAGAAATGCCAAATACTATGATTGCACACCCAAATCCTGCAACGCACCATAGCATTATTTTCCCTTGGTTTTTGTTTATGGGAAGTGACTTTAAAAATACCATCGTTATAAATGCACCCAGCGCAGGTGCAGATCTTAAAAGTCCAAGGCCTTGTGGACCACTATTTAAAATGACATCAGAGAAGTATGGAAGCATTGCTGTGGCACCACCAAAAAATACGGCAAAGAGATCAAGACTTAAAACTCCAAGTATTTCTTTCGATTGCCAAACGAATTTAATCCCCTCTCGGATATTGTTGGACATGCTTTCGTTTTCTTTTTGCTTAAATGGAGGTATTGGTTTTATTAAAAAGCAAGAAATAAGTGCTATGAGCATCATAGCTAACATGATATAAAATGTGATGGTGATGCCCAAGATGCCATATAATAAACCTGCGAGTGCCGGGCCCGCTACACTTGCTATTTGCCAGGTCCCACTATGCCAAGTTACGGCATTGGATATTTCCTCTTTGGGTACTAGACTCCCAAGCATTGAGAAGGAAGTTGGGCCACTAAATGACCGGGCAATCCCTGTTAAGAAGGCTATTGAATATATAATGACGAGTACAGCAGCTTTAGGTAACTGATTTGATGCCCAATTACTAGTTATGTAGGCAAAAGATAATGTTAACAGAAGATTCCCTGCAATACTCAGTACAAGTAATTTCCTTTTGTCTGTTTTGTCGATAATATACCCTGCATAAAAAGCCATCACAAATGCAGGTAAAAATTCAAATAGTCCAATCAGACCTATGCTGAATGGGTCTTTTGTTATGTCAAATACTTTCCAGCCGATCAGGGTCGCTTGCATGGAGAGCACGAGAATGAAAAAAAATCGGGTGATAATGTAGTGCCTGAATTCAGTATATCTAAGTACAGTGGATGTAGGTCGTTTTATAAAATTACTCATCCCTGTAAAGTTCATGGTTTTTTGCCTATTCGAATACTATGGGAGTGTAATAAAATGTTGTCCTTCAGAATAATCATTCTCTAGTGCTTGGAGCAATACTTCAAGGTGTTTTTCATTGCTCAAAAAGTCTGCATTGCTAGCATCCACAAATAGGGTTTTAATATGGTGTTGCTTAATATAGTTGGTAAAGGTTTCTTGTATATTGAATAAATAGTCGTTTTGAATATTCAATTCATAAATCCTATTTCTTTTTTTTATGTTTTCTTGTAGTTTAGACACTGGAGAATGCAGGTAAATAAGCAAATCAGGTTGAATCATTTGTGGATTCATGATGTCATAAAGGCGTTGATAGAGTCGGAATTCGTCCTCTGATAAATTCACTTTTGCAAAGAGTAGGCATTTTGTAAATAGATAATCAGAAACTGTAATATTTTGAAAAAGGTCTTGTTGACTTACAAGATCTTTTAATTGTTTGAACCGCTCTGCCATGAAAAACAATTCTACAGAAAAAGCATACTGAGCAGGATTTTCATAAAATTTCGCTAAGAATGGATTGTCGGCAAACTCCTCTAGTATAAGCCTTGCGTTGAGTGCTTTTGATAGAATATGCGCAAGTGTTGTTTTTCCGGCCCCTATGTTTCCTTCAATGCTAATGAACTTGTATTTCATGAATCCAAACTTATTAAACAGAATTTAGATCAGGATATATCGTTATTCACAATTACAGGCAATTTAATAACAGATAGTGTGTCTTGACAAGCTTGTAATAATGATTCAATTGTTGTGTTATGTATCGGATCAATCAAATGACTTGCTATTTCACAAAGAGGGGTTAAGACAAATCTTCTTTCTGAAATTCTAGGATGTGGGATGGTTAAGGCTGCATCATGTAGGGTAAGATTATTATAGTAAAGGATATCAATATCAATTGTCCTAGAACCATATTTCTCTTCCCTTTTTCTGCCAAGGATGTTTTCTACATTGAGAATGGAATTAAGCAGTTCAATAGGTTCTAAGCTAGTTGAAATTCTTATCACTTGATTTAAAAATGCACCCTGATCAAGTTTCCCCCATGCGGCTGTTTCGTATAGAGATGACTGTTGCTCAATTTTTCCGCATTTATTCGCAATAAGTTCAACAGACTTAGTTAAATAGTACTTTCGATCACCTACATTGCCACCTATCAATAAATATGCATCATTCATAAATCGAATTGATCAATAGACGTAAAGTTCTTTAATTTTACACTTTAAAACTAATTACGTTGAAAAGTTTTTTCAAATCATTTTTTGCATCACTGCTTGCCATATTCACCTTTTTTTTGCTGCTGTTTATATTTTTCTTCGCTATTGCCAGTGCCTTAATGGAAGAGGAAAAAACAGACTTAGCAAAAAAAACGGTTTTAGTCATAGACCTTTCTAAATCTTTAGAAGACAAGCAAAAAGAAGATCCATTCGCTGAATTAACTGGTAAGTCTGACGATGTTATGCCAAGTTTATCAACAACTATTCAGCTAATCAACGCGGCCAAGTCGGACTCTTCCATTAACGGTATCTACTTGCGTTCGGCTACCAATGCAAATGGGTATGCAACAAGTAATGAACTTAGAAATGCCTTGATATCGTTCAAGCAGTCTAAAAAGTTCATTATAGCTTATGGCGATTATATAACTCAAAAGGCTTACTACGTAGCAAACGTTTCTGATAAAATATATTGTCATCCTAAAGGGCTTGTTGAATGGCAGGGAATGTCGGTAGAATACATGTTCTTTAAAAATTTAATCGATAAGCTTGAAATAAAGCCACAGATATTTTATGCTGGGAAATTTAAAAGTGCCACTGAGCCTTTTCGTGAGACTCAAATGACTGAAGCGAATAAGGTTCAAACAACTGTTTGGTTGAATGATTTATATGATGATTTAATTTCAACTACATCTTCATCTAGAAAAATTAATGAAGATAGTCTCAAGGCATATGCTAATAGGTACGAAATTACTACTACAGAAAAAGCCCTGGATGTTCATTTAATAGACGGACTTAAGTATGATGATGAAGTAAAATCTGAAATCAGAAAGAACTTAGGTATTGCAGATGGCAAGAAGATTAATTTTATTAGTTTGCCTCAATATAAAAAAGTTGCAGATCTAAAAACTAGCTTTTCATCAGACAAAATTGCTGTTGTTGTGGCAGAGGGAGAAATAGTGTATGGGAAAGGAAGTACAGACCAAGTATCTTCTGATGAATATCTAACTTTATTAAGAAAGCTCAGAAATGATAAAAATATAAAGGGGATTGTATTAAGAGTAAATTCCCCAGGTGGAAGTAGTATTGCCAGTGAAATTATTTGGCGGGAAATTGAATTGATAAAAAAACAAGGTAAGCCTGTGGTTGTTTCCATGGGAGATGTTGCAGCAAGTGGAGGATACTATATTGCATGCAATGCGAATAAGATTTTCGCAGATTCTAATACCATAACTGGTTCAATTGGTGTTTTTTCAATTGTCCCCGATATCTCAACTTTCATGAAAAATAAGTTGGGTGTTACATTTGATCGTGTAAAAACAGGAGAATTTGCTGATGCGCCTTCTGTTACAAGACCAATGAATGATTTCGAAAAAAATATCATGCAGTCACAAGTTGAACGGGTTTATACTGATTTCAAAAGTCGAGTTGCCTCCGGCAGAAGTAAAACTATGGACTACGTGGATAGTATTGCTCAGGGAAGGGTATGGACAGGCAGTAGGGCAAAACAACTTGGATTAGTGGATGAAATTGGGGGATTACAAGATGCAATTGCTGAAGCGGTCAAACTGGCTAAACTAAAGGAATTTAGAATCAAAACATATCCTGAGCCAAAATCATTTATTGATCAAATCCTTAATCAATATCCAACAGATCTTACTGAGACGTCAATAAAAAAAGAGTTAGGAATAGAGCTATATAGTTTGATGAAGCGCATTCAACAATTGAAGACAGGTAAAGGTGAAATACAGACTCGAATTCCTTTTGAATTTTCCATTCATTAATAAGTAGTTTTGTTCTCAACTTAACTACATCTTCTTTACTCAATACATGAATCAAGATAAAGCAAAGTCCTACAATCAATTTGTCGCAATGCTTGCGATTGCAAAAGCAAGTTTGCGTTCAATTTTTAGGAGCCCCTCTGCAGTTATATTTAGTTTTTTGTTTCCAATTATTTTCATCTTAGTTTTTGGTTTTTTGAGTTCTACAGCACCCGTAATTAGAATGGTATTTGCTCCGGCATCGTCAACCCAAAATACACTGTATAAAAAATTAATTGAAGGGAATAATTTAAAGATTCTTACTCAATCTGAACAAAAGTCAATGCAAGATCTTGAGAAAGGTCATATAACTGCAATTGTCAATATCAAGGAGCTAAGTCCTGTATCATATCCAAGATATACTATTGAGCTTACAACATCAACCGCGGCAGTTGATAGAATTGGAATTTTACAGTCCATCATTCAAAAAGCTATCGGAGAAGTTGACAGAGATAGTATCTCCGGAAAGCAGACCTATGCTTTCATTCAAAAAACAACATTGCCTGGACGTATTTATCGAACTATTGATTTTATTCTTCCAGGTCAACTTGGTTTTTCATTATTAAGTGCTGGCGTATTTGGTGTTGCTTTTGTGTTTTTTAATTTACGTCAGACGTTGGTACTTAAGAGATTTTTTGCTACACCTATTCGTAAATCGTTTATTGTTTTTGGCGAGGGGTTAGGAAGAATTATTTTTCAACTAATCACGGCGATAGTCATTTTAGGTATTGGTTATTTTGCGTTTAATTTTACGTTAGTTAATGGCTGGACAACCTTCGCGGAATTGCTAGTTCTAAGTTTAATTGGCTTACTCGTGTTCATGGGGTTTGGTTTTATAGTAAGTGGATTAGCAAACAGTGAAAGCGCTATACCACCATTTGCAAATCTTGTAACGTTACCTCAATTTTTGCTTGCTGGTACATTTTTTCAAGTGGATAATTTTCCGATTTGGCTTCAGCCTATATGCCGCATATTGCCTCTTACATATTTGAATGAGGCTATGAGGAATGTAGCTTTCGAAGGAGCACATCTGTCAGATTGTTTGCCTCAATTGAAATATCTTTTAATTTGGGGTATTTGTCTTTATGCCATTGCTATTAAAGTGTTTAAATGGGAATAATGAGAAGAAAGCTTAAGCCATTGTTCATTGTGTTTTTTTTACTGAGTCTAGTTATGGTTTTTCTTTCACTGCTGTTTCCATCTGAAGTGGTTACTTCTAAATGGGTAATGATTGGAGCACAGAAAAAAGATGTAATGACTAAATTGAATGATCTGGATGATTGGTCTTCCTGGAACGATATCTTGATACAACAAGAAAATATTAAGGTCTATAAAAAAGATTCTATACTTAATAAAGGAGATTCAATCATTTGGGGAGAACCACAACAAGCGTTGAATCTAATTCGTTTTAATTCTATTCATACGGATGGTTTGGAAATGGATATTCAATTAGCAGGTGACCGCCCTGTACATTCTGGCATAAACCTTTCTGTCCAAAAAGACTCAGTATTAATGTCTTGGTATATTATTGAAAAATTAAGATGGTATCCTTGGGAAAAAATCTATGGCATGATGGCCGCAGATATGAAAGGGCCAGCACTTCAACATAGCTTAACGATGTTTAAAGAGCAATTGGATAACTAGTTTTTGTGTATAAACAGTTTTAGATTCCTCATCATCCCATTCCATTTCGTTCTTTTGATTGCAGATTGCTTGAAAATGGAATTGAATTTTTCCTGCTCAAGATCTATCCAGTCTTCAATTGAAAAACTAATTACCTCTTTTAATGGAGTTAATTCCGAATGTTTCGTTGGGGAGCTGAAGGTATTCCAAGGACATACATCTTGACAAATATCACAACCAAAAACCCAATTTTGTGCATTTTGCTCTAGTTGTGCTGGAAGATTAGGTGACTTTAATTCAATCGTAAAATAGGATATGCATTTAGATGCATCTATTACCTTGTTGGGTAAAATTGCTTCTGTTGGACAAGACTCAACGCATTTGGTACAACTTCCACAATAGTCTTTGGGGTAGGGTAAATCTGCGATAAGTTCTAAGTCTGTTATAAGCGTAGCGATAAAGAAAAAGGATCCCATTTTTTTGTTTATTAGGTTTCCGTTTTTCCCAATCCATCCTAACCCACTTCTTTGTGCCCAGGTTCGTTCTAGCACTGGAGCTGAATCCACAAATCCTCTTCCTTGAATATCCCCAATAACTTCTCTTGCTTTATACAGAAACTCGTGTAATTTATTGCGTATGATTTCGTGATAATCTTTCCCATACGCATATTTTGCTATTTTCGGATTTCCTTCAGGTTGAAGTTCAGCCGGGTAATAGTTATACAGTAATGTAATTACTGATTTTGCACCTGGAACCAATTTAGTTGGATCAACACGCATGTCGAAGTGGTTTTCCATGTAATGCATTTCGCCATGCCGTTTGTTCATTAGCCATTTCTCCAACCTTCTTGCATCTTCATCAAGTGACACAGGAATAGCAATTCCACACTGATCAAATCCAATAGATTCTGCAATCAGTTTAATCTTATCTGTGTTGTATTGCTTTGTTAGGTTCGTCATTCCGTTGTCTTATTCAAGAGACTGATTTATGCTCTTTTTGATTTCTGCATAAACTTCTTTTTTCTCAGTGCTGAGTAAGCTCTTTGATAAAATAATTGCAACATATTTCCTTTCTAAATCAATCCACGGCCATGTGCCAAACAATCCCGGACATGAGAATACAATACCTTGACCAATTTCATTTTTTTCCTCAATCCAGTTGCCCATGGCATATTGGTATCCCTTTGCTACTTCTGGCGTATTTCGAATTATGGCGTCTGGGAATTGGTTGGTCAGTATTTCTGCTACAGATTTTTCGCTTAATATTCGTTTGCCGTTAAATAATCCTTTGTTGAGAATCATCTGCATGAAATTTATATAATCAAATGCACTTGATACTGCTCCGCCTGAAGGATTTATAAATTCAGTTTCTCCTGAGAAGCTGGTTGAACGCATCCCTAATGGTTTAAATAGTTTCTCGACCGCAATCCTGTCAAACGATTTTTTTGTGATGATTTCAAGTACCCTCCCTGCAATATTCAATCCTATGCCATTATACGAAAAGTGAGAACCTGGATTATCTACTATTGATTTTTTTGCAGCAAAATAATTCACTTCTTCCTCTAGATTTTGAAATTTCCCTTTTTGAATAATTTTGAGGACAGCTAACGCATCTCCATCAATACCTGTAGTATGTGTAAGGCAATGACGAATGGTAATATACCCTTTCATATACTTTTCAAATACAGGGATGTATTTACTTACTGGATCGTCAAGTTGAATTTTTCCTTCATCCACAAAAATCATCACCAAGGCTGCCGTTAACCATTTGCTGCTACTTGCAATGGCAACTGGTGTTTTAAGTTGAATCTCTTCTGTTTCCTTCAAGAAAATATTTTTTCCTTCTTTATTTACAACTACTACATATTCTTTTCCAAGAGTTTTGTTATACTTAGTTATACTTGCATTGACACCGGTGAAATCTAGTTGAGCGAATGAAAACTGAAAAAATAGCATTAAAATCAATGCTAGACTGCATTTCAGACATGTTTTTGATGATTTGTATGACATAATTTCCATTTTTTAGAACTGGGTGTTAATTTGAGCAAATGAATTTATTAAATCGATATTATGAATTTAAATAACTATACCATACAAGCAGCTGAATCAATTCAATCTGCACAACAAATGGCTTTTAATGCAGGAAATCCTACCATTGAAAATGACCATATATTACATGCACTTCTTGAGCAAAAGACATCTCCTGTTGACTATTTGCTGAAGAAGAATAATGTTTCGATTCAGTTGTTGAATACGAAGTTAAATGAAGCGTTGCAGAAGTTACCAAAATCTGATGCAGAACCTGCACAATCATTAAGTAGAGACGCTAATAGTTTATTGCTCCGCGCCGGATCAGTAATCAGCAAATTTGGAGATGAATTTGTCACTCCTGAGCATATTATGTTAGCCTTAGTAATGGGTTCCGACTCTACGGCAAAGCTTTTGAAGGAATCTGGGTTAACTGAAAAAGGCTTGATTCAGGCTATACAAGACTTGAGAAAAGGGGAAACAGTAAAAAGTCAAACTCAAGAAACGCAGTTTAATGCTTTGAATAAATATGCAAAGAATTTAATTGAAATGGCTCGTCTAGGTAAACTAGACCCAGTCATCGGTCGAGATGAAGAGATTAGGCGTACCCTACATATTTTAACTCGACGTTCTAAAAACAATCCCATCCTCGTTGGTGAACCAGGTGTTGGCAAAACAGCGATTGCAGAAGGATTAGCCATGCGAATATTAAATGGGGATGTACCAGAAAATTTAAAAAGTAAATTGATCTATGCCCTAGACATGGGTCTTTTGATTGCTGGTGCTAAATACAAGGGTGAGTTTGAGGAGCGACTAAAAGGGGTAGTGAAAGAAGTTGCCGGCAGTGATGGAGAAATCATTCTATTCATTGATGAAATTCATACACTAATTGGAGCTGGTGGAGGTGAAGGTGCAATGGATGCTGCCAATATACTTAAACCAGCCTTGGCTAGAGGTGAACTCAGGGCAATAGGGGCTACTACACTTTCAGAATACCAAAAGTACTTTGAGAAGGATAAGGCACTTGAAAGAAGATTTCAAAAAGTGATGATTGATGAACCCGGAATTGAAGATGCTATTTCGATTTTGCGTGGATTGAAAGATCGCTATGAAACCCATCATCATGTTCGAATCAAAGACGAAGCTATTATAGCAGCAGTTGAATTATCAAATCGCTACATCACTGACCGCTTTCTTCCAGATAAAGCCATTGATCTGATTGATGAAAGTGCTGCTAAATTGAGGCTAGAAATGAACTCCATGCCAGAGGAATTAGATAAACTTGAAAGACAAATCCGTCAACTTGAAATTGAGCGAGAAGCTATTAAAAGAGAGAATGATGATGTAAAAATGAAAGAGCTCAATACTGAGCTGGGAAGTTTGACGGTTGAGCGTGATACCCTTAAGGCAAAGTGGATGGAAGAAAAAGAGTTGCTGGAAAAAGTACAACAAGCAAAAGCAGATATCGAGCAGTTGAAGCTGCAAGCTGAAAAGGCAGAGCGTGAAGGTGATTACGGATTAGTAGCTGAAATCCGGTACGGTAAAATAAAAGACAAGGAAGAATTAATTGTTGAACTTTCAGCAGAGCTATTAAAAACTGGTGAAAAGCGATTATTAAAAGAAGAAGTAGATGCTGAAGATATTGCTCAGAACGTAGCCAAGGCAACTGGAATTCCTGTTTCCAAGATGCTACAGAGCGACATGGAAAAATTGCTGAATCTTGAAGATCATCTTCATGAACGTGTAGTAGGACAAGAGGAAGCGATTACAGCCGTAGCAGATGCAATACGGAGAAGTAGGGCAGGACTGCAAGATCCCAATCGTCCAATTGGTTCATTTATCTTCTTAGGTACTACAGGTGTCGGAAAAACAGAACTGGCAAAAACATTGGCTTCCTATTTATTTGATGATGAAAAACTAATGACACGCATCGACATGAGTGAATACCAAGAGAAACATACCGTTTCAAGATTGGTAGGAGCACCTCCAGGTTATGTAGGATATGAAGAAGGTGGTCAACTTACCGAATCTGTCCGAAGAAAACCATATAGTGTAGTATTGCTTGACGAAATTGAAAAAGCACATCCAGATGTATGGAATGTATTGTTGCAAGTGCTTGATGATGGTAGATTAACGGATAATAAAGGGCGTGTGGTTAATTTTAAAAATACCATCATCATTATGACGAGCAATATCGGTAGTCATCTGATTCAAGATGCATTTGATAATGCAGGAACTAAAGATTTAGAAAAAGTTGCCGAAACAGCACGTGTGGAGGTTATGAATTTACTGAAGCAAACTGTTCGACCTGAATTTTTAAATAGGGTTGATGAAATCATTATGTTCCAACCTTTAAAGAAAAAAGAAGTGAGGAAGATTATTGAGATTCAACTGAGTAGCCTAAGACGATTGGTAAAAGAATCGGGTATTGAACTTGAGTTCAGTGATTATGCATTAGACTTCTTAGTGCAAAATGGCTATGATCCACAATTTGGAGCTAGGCCACTAAAAAGGCTCATACAAAAGGAAATTGTAAACCAATTGTCGAAGCGAATTCTAGCGGGGGATATTGACAAATCCTCCCCGGTGATAGTAGATGTTTTTGATGGTGTTGTTGTTTTTCGAAACGACAAACTTGAAAAAAAAGCCACCAAGGAGATTATTTAAATTAAGTACTAGATTTAGGAATAATGGTTATGGGTTTTCGTGGACTAGAGTTAGTCGTTTTGGGCACATGAGTTCGTTGAGGAGGTTTGTGTGACAAACG
The DNA here is from genome assembly GCA_947451935.1 of Chitinophagaceae bacterium. Taxonomy (GTDB): domain Bacteria; phylum Bacteroidota; class Bacteroidia; order Chitinophagales; family Chitinophagaceae; genus Pollutibacter. The sequence continues at coordinate 17,219 of CANGBH010000002.1, read as the reverse complement.
ATTTGATTCATATGATGGGCCTGCTCCAAGTTCAGTAGGAATATCAAGTTTATCGACAATCTTTCCGATTAGTTTCTCAATTCGCTGAAATTTATGTTGGTCTTCAGGATTGATTAATGTAATGGCTGTTCCTTTTGTTTCTGCTCTTGCTGTTCTTCCAATTCGGTGAACATAATCCTCTCCATCGGAAGGGACATCATAGTTCAACACAAGGTCAATTTGATCAATATCAATTCCTCTACTGAGAATATCAGTTGCAATTAATATCGGTAGTCTTTTAGATGAGAAGGCAAGGAGCACATCTTCTCTTTCGTTTTGTTCTAGATCAGAATGAATTTCTTTAGCATCATACCCTAATTTTTGCAGTTGTTGAGTTAGTTGCTTTACGGTTTGTTTTTTTGAGCAGAAAATTAAAATCGATTGGTGCAATTTGTTCGATAGAATATGCCTGACCAATGGGATTTTTTGAGGCTCATATACAACATATGCTTCCTGGCGAATACTTTCTGGAGGCTTTGATAGCGCAACGCTAACCTCAACAGGGGAATTCAAAATTGATTTTGCGAGCTGATTAATTTTAGGTGGCATCGTTGCAGAAAACATCAAGGTTTGTCGTTCCTTGGGTAGATGAGAAATAATTCGCATCAAGTCTTCGTAAAATCCCATATCTAACATTCTATCTGCTTCATCAAGAATTAAGAATTTTAATTCTTTCATTTTCACATAACCCATATTTAGATGCGAGATCAGCTTGCCTGGGGTGGCAACAACAATATCAACTCCTTTTGACAGAGCTTGTTTCTCTCTAACAAAACTTTCACCATCTCCACCGCCATAAATAGCTATGGAACTGATTGAACTGAAATAAGTCAAGCCATCTAAATGGCTACTGATTTGTATGGCTAATTCCCTAGTTGGAACGATGATCAAAGCATGAACCTCCGAGTCTTTATAGTTTTCAGATATTAATTTATGGAGTACTGGAAGTAAAAATGCTGCTGTTTTTCCTGTACCTGTTTGTGCGGATGCGATTATATCCTTACCATCAAGGATTACTGGAATTGCTTTTTGCTGAATAAGTGTAGGGGTCTTGTAGCCACTTGAAAGTAGGCTCTCTTCGAGTGACTCGTGAAAATGAAATGATGAAAAATCCAATCTAATATGTTTTTTAATGTTTAACAAAGGTAGTTTATTTAAAACCCTTGTAATTATCCTCTTAGAACTGTTTTTATTGGTAATTTTGTGTGTTATCGTAAGAATTTATAAATCATTGATTTATTTTTCTTTTTCTTATGATTCTGGAAAAACTAAACGACACATGGCTAAGATGAATCTTAATACGGGCTACCTAGCACTAATCTTATACATAATTACTGCAGCAGGTTGCAATACAGCGCAATCTGATCCATTATTTTCTTCAGTTTCTCCTAAATCGACTAATTCGGTTACTAAGTTGGACAAAAAAATTGCTGATACAGCAAGTTACAAGAAGAGGATGATCAAAATGGCTAATGGGGATAGTTCTGGAAAGTGGGTATTTAAAAATGAATTTCCGAACGAAGGAGCTATTCTTCCATATAAACGCATTATAGCTTACTATGGGAATTTGTATTCTACTCGAATGGGTATTTTAGGAGAACTGCCTAAGAAAGAGATGTTTTCTCGATTAAAGAAAGAGCTTGATGTTTGGCAAAAAGCTGACCCAGAAACCCCAACCGTTCCTGCACTGCATTATATTGTTACTACAGCGCAAGATTCACCCGGGTCTGCTGGTTTATATCGCTTAAGAATGCCATCCTCTGAAATTGATAAAGTAATGGCTATGGCTGAAGAGATCAATGCAATCGTATTCCTAGACGTTCAAGTTGGATTAAGCACCTTAAGGGACGAAATTCCTGTGTTGGAAAAGTATTTGAAAAATCCTAGAGTCCATCTTGGAATAGATCCTGAATTTTCAATGAAAGGAGGCCAGAAGCCAGGGTCTGTTATTGGTAGTTTTGATGCAGAGGATGTGAATTATGCATCATCTTATTTGGCTTCACTTGTTAACAAATACAATCTTCCACCAAAAGTGCTCATATTACATCGTTTCACAAAAGGGATGCTCAAGGGTACGAAAGAGATCAGTGCTAGCCCTGCAGTTCAAATTGTAGTGGATATGGATGGATGGGGTGCTCCCGAGCGTAAAATAAATACCTATAAACAATTTGTTCATGCTGAGCCAGTTCAATTCACCGGCTTTAAATTGTTTTATAAAAACGACCTCAAAGAGCCACCTCATAGAATGCTAACTCCTGAGCAATTGTTATCGTTAAAGCCAATACCTATGTATATTCAATATCAATAATATTGAATTCCGCATTTAGTATTTTCAATTATTATTGAACCAAGAATTCATGACATCAGCATCTTTAATTGATTTTTATAATCTTGAACCTCATCCTGAGGGAGGGTATTATAAAAGGACGTATACTGCAAAAACTTTGCTCGATAAAGAATCATTGGGCGGTGTTTTTGATGGTAATCGAGTTGTATCATCAGCCATTTATTACTTGTTAACAGAAGGTACATTTTCGGCATTTCATAGAATAAAAAGTGATGAGCTTTGGCATTTCTATCATGGTGTTGCTTTGAATATTCATGTACTATACCCTAATGGAAAGTATGAATTGAAAAAACTTGGCTCATCGGTATCAAATGGAGAATCTTTTCAGTTGACTATTGAAGCAGGATGTTGGTTTGCCTCAATTCCCGAAAGGACAGATGGATTTTCCTTTGTTGGCTGCACGGTATCCCCAGGATTTGATTACGCAGATTTTGAACTGGCTAAGTATGAATCTTTAGTGCAAATCTATCCTGAGCAAGCAGATTTGATTTCCCGTTTTTGTATTTGATAAAGTATAACGTACGGAGTATAATTTATTTTTTCCCTGAGAAGAGCATCTTTAGTGCTAGAAGAATCATGACTACCGCAAAAATTTTTTTGACGAGTTCTTGTGGAAGGGTAAGTGAGAATTTACTGCCTATGTAACTGCCTATTAAAAAACCTACTGCAATTAGTCCAGCATATTTAAAGTCAACATACCCTTTTTTATAATAATTTAGTACACCAAATAAGCCTACAGGGAAGAGCATCATGGCTAGTGAAATTCCTTGGGCATTATGTTGAGAAAGGCCAAATAGTAATACGAGTGCTGGGACAATAATAACACCACCACCAATTCCTACCATTCCACCTAAAAATCCAGCAGCTAACCCAATTAGAATTAGGTAAATAAGAGTTTCCATGGTATTGAATTTAGTTTGTATCATCTGAAGAATATGTTTTCCTGTATCTTAAAATTGAATCATCGATGATTTTGTAGGCTATATCTTTCTCTTGAAATTCATCGACAATGACTGTCTTGTTTTCTAGCTTTTTATATTCTTCAAAAAAATTACGTAGCTCAGCAAAAAAGTGCATGGGTAGATCATTCAACTCGTCGATATAATTAACACTTGGGTCATTGTGGGCTACTGCAATTATTTTATCATCAGCATCCCCAGAGTCAATCATCTGCATAACCCCAATTACTTTAGCTTCTACAATGCAAACAGCTTGTACCGATACACTAGAGAGTACAAGGATATCTAATGGGTCTTTGTCCTCACCTAATGATTTAGGTATAAATCCATAATTTATCGGATAATGAAAAGAAGAATAAATCACTCTGTCTAACTTTAGCAATCCTGTTGCCTTATCTATTTCATATTTTGCTCTTGATCCTTTGGGTATTTCAATTATAGCATTAACAATTTTTGGGGCATTTTTTCCAAAATCTGCGCCATGCCAAGGATGAAGCGTATTGATATTCATGATTCTATTTAAATGTATAGTTACCGGCTATTGTAGCCAAAATACCTAAGGTTACTGATGTTAGTATATACATCAGTGCAGTGAGTTGGTTCCCTGATTTTAATAAGTCCATATTTTCTGCAGAAAAAGCAGAAAACGTGGTAAAGCCCCCACAAAATCCAGTGGCAAGCAACAGTTTTAGTTGAGGTGAGTTATCGGCATTTTTTGAGGCATAGGCATACACTACTCCAATTAGAAAACATCCTAGCATGTTGACTAAGAAAGTTCCTATGGGAAATTTCATTGGAAATTTTTGCTTGATTAATTCAGAGGTTATAAATCTTGTAGCACCACCTGCGGCACTTCCAAGTATAACTAAAAGAATGGTTTTGAAATTAATCATTTTATGGAAGTATTTCCTGAAAAGGTATAGCTGAAGTCGACACGCCATTTTTTGTTACTCAACATAACTTTTAAATCCATCGGCGTCATACTGTAGGAGTTTGAAAAATTAATGATACTAGTACTATCATTTATTTTTTCAACTTTATTGATAATGATTGATGCAGATTTCAGTTGAAGTTTTTCTTCTCTTGGCTGCTTTTTTGTGTACGTCTTATAACGTTCAAAAAGGGCTTTGTCTTCTTCGTTTTCTATTATATATAAATTAGCCTTTTCGTAATCGCCATCAAGGACTGCACGAACAAATTCTCGTCCTGCATCAATTGAATCTTCTGGTTCCTTAAATCCCTCAGGTTGCGTGCAAGAAAAAAGAGTTGTTAAAAGTAGGATGAGGCTTAATGTTGATTTCATGTTAGCTAGGGTTGTTGTACTGATTATCTTTATCGTATGCCTTAATGATGGCTTTAACGAGTCGATGTCTTACAACATCTTCTTCATCTAGTTCTATATGCGCTATACCATCGATGTTTTTTAAAATTCTAGCTGCTTTTTCGAGTCCACTTTTCTGATTTTTGGGTAAATCAATCTGACTCATATCACCTGTAATGATTGCCTTTGCATTTGCGCCAATTCGAGTTAAGAACATTTTGATTTGCAGGTCTGTTGTATTCTGTGCTTCATCTAAGATGATGTAAGCATGGTCTAATGTTCGACCTCTCATATAAGCAAGTGGTGCAATTTCAATAACACGAGTAGACATATAATAGCCAAGCTTGTCTGCCGGAATCATATCGTCCAACGCATCATACAAAGGCCTTAAGTATGGATCAATTTTTTCTTTTAGATCGCCTGGTAAAAAACCAAGGCTTTCTCCAGCTTCAACTGCTGGTCTGGTGAGGATGATTTTTTTTACTTGCTTGTTTTTCAAAGCCCTTACCGCAAGGGCAACAGCTGTATATGTTTTACCTGTTCCGGCAGGACCGATGGCAAAAATAATATCATTTTTTTCAGCCATGCTAACCATGAGCTTTTGGTTCTGCGTTCTAGCTCGAACAGATTTTCCATTTGGGCCAAATACCAATACATCATTCGGATTCTTTTCAACGAACATGTCTATGCTTTCAGCATCATCTCCGCCAAGAATTTGTTCAAAATAATTATGACTTACATTGCCATTCCGTTCAAGGTATTGAACGAGTAAGACAATTTTTTCTTTTGCTGATTCGATTTGATCTTCGGAACCGCTGAGTTTAATTTGTGTTCCTCTGCTTAAGATTTTAAGTAATGGAAATCTTTTCTTTAGTAGGTCTAGTTTGCCATTGTTAACTCCAAAAAATTCAATAGGATTTACAGAATCAAGGTTGATGATTGTTTCAGTCAATTTTTTTGATTTTAAGTATCATGAATGTTTTTCTTATCCCCTTAAATTTAATTAATTGTAGTGATTAGTTAGGTTACTTAATTATTAACACAATGTGGGTAAAGATTGATTAGTGTCATTAATCATCTTGTCTCCCTACATTTTAGATAATAATTCAATTGTTTTAATAGGGTCTTTTGCGCCAAATACAGTATTGCCTGCTACGAGTATATCAGCGCCAGCATTAAGTATTTCAGGCGCATTTTCCAATGTTACACCGCCATCAATTTCAATTTGAGTGTTATATCCATTTGTTAGAATCATTTTTTTAAGGCGTTCGATTTTTGAAAGCATGGATGGGATAAATTTTTGTCCTCCAAAACCAGGGTTTACGGTCATAATACACACCACATCGATATCTTGTAATACTTCTTCAATGCTGCTTAATGGAGTATGTGGATTTAATGCAACACCCGCTTTCATTCCAAGAGATTTGATTTGTTGAATGTTGCGATGTAAATGTGAACATGCTTCTGCATGCACAGTTAGAATATTGGCACCAATTTCGTTAAATAGGGGAGTATATTTTTCAGGTTCCTCAATCATTAGGTGAACATCAAGTATTTTATCAGTTGCCTTCCTTATGGCCGCTATGACAGGTGTTCCAAAGCTGATATTAGGTACAAATCGTCCGTCCATAACATCCAAGTGTAACCAAGCTGCTTCTGATTGATTGATCATCTCACAGGCTTTGCCTATTTCTAAGAAATCTGCTGCTAAAAGGGAAGGTGCTATAATTGGCATATTGTCGTTTTTATTTTAATTTTTGTAAAGATTGTTTTGCGTTTTCATAATCCGGTGCAAGCATTATGGTTTGTTCATAATAAAACTTTGCATCTGTAATATTCCCAAGTGATTCATAATTTTTAGCCATCCAGTAATATGCGTCTGCTTGAAATTTATCAATTAAAATTGATTTATCTAATACATGCAATGATTCCTTATATTTTTTTTCGCCATACAACAGTATTGCTTTTTCAATATAAGCATCTGTGTTGGTATAGTCATTTAATATTGACTGAGTGAATGAATGTAAAGCTAGGTCTGGTTTATTTGTATTTACATAGTAAATCCCTTCTAAAAAATAGCCTTGTGCAATTTGCTGCTCTTGCCCCTTTTGTTTAATAAACGTGTTGGCTATGTTCAATGCTTTTATATCATTTTTAGCTGCATAGATAAATCCTAATTCCAAAAGTGCCTGTGTTTGTGTAGGATCAATTTTGATTGACTGTTCTAAACGGTAAATTGCTTCGCTTGTATCCTTTGAAGATAAAAATGCTTTAGCCAATTCATTTAATAATTGACTATCAAAAGGCTTTTTCTGTTCCTCAGTACGAAGGATTGATTTTGCTTCATCGGTTTTTCCTTTTGCAATGAGTTGAATTGCGTTTGAAATATCTGCCCCATATTCAGCAATCAACATATTTTTCTGTTGATCAAGCTGTTGATTGTTTTGTGTATTGTCCATTTTGCTATCATGCTGATTCGGCGAATCATTGTGACAACTTGCTAGAAATAGCAATAAGAGGATAGAGAAATTGAACTTTCCTAAGGAAATTTCAGACATACCCAAAATTAAGGAATAGCCGTTGTTTTTTTACAAGTTGATGATAAATAAGCCCAAATTACTGCTTACTTTAGCAATAATTAATGCTTCATTATGAAATCTAATATGCTTTCCTTTTCGGTTTTGCTGCTCTTACAGGTGATCTCAAGCAATTCTGTTTTCGCTCAACATGCTGTCGCTGCAGATACATTGCACTATAAAGAGGAAACACATTTTAAGAACTTACGTCAGTTGACATTCGGTGGAGATAATGCAGAAGCCTATTTTAGTTTTGATGGTCAATGGCTTGTATTTCAACGAACAAATCCCAAAGAAAATATTCCTTGCGATCAAATTTTTATCGCTAAAATTCCTGCCAGCCCTGAAGAAAAATTTGAGCCACGCATGATTAGCTCTGGAAAAGGAAGAACGACATGTGGGGCTTTTTTAAAGGACGGTAAGCATGTTTTATATGCCTCAACACACCTAGGGGATGAGAATTGTCCTCCTGTTCCCGACAGGTCAAAATATGGTAATAAGTATATCTGGCCGTTGTATTCTTCGTTTGATATTTTTATTTCTGATTTAAATGGAAACATTACTAAGCAGCTTACTAATACTCCCGGATATGATGCCGAAGCCACCATTTCTCCCGATGGTAAAACAATGGTCTTTACCTCAACACGTGATGGAGATATTGAGCTGTATACGATGAACCTAAAAACCGGAAAAACAATACGAATTACCAATCAACTGGGATATGATGGAGGTGCTTGGTTTAGTCCTGATGGCAAGAAACTAATCTGGCGTGCATCTAGACCTAAATCCGAAAAGGATATCCAAGAATATAAAGACTTGTTGAAAGAAAACTTAGTAGCACCTACTAGCATGGAAGTTTATATTGCCAACGCAGACGGCTCAGATATTAAACAGGTAAGTAGCTTTGGTCAAGCAAATTGGGCGCCTGCCTATATGCCAGATAACAAGACAATTATTTTTGCCTCAAATCATGAATACAAACGTGGATTTCCATTCAATCTCTATACCATGAAGGAAGATGGAACTCAGCTTACAAAAATTAGCCGAGATAAAGGCTTTGACGCATTTCCAATGTTTAGTGCTGACGGCAAAAAAATTCTCTTTTGTTCAAATAGGAACAACGGAGGAACGCGCGATACGAATATATTCATAGCAGATTGGGTTGATTAGATCAGATACTGATAACAACTAATCCCACTACTAATTACTCCCATTCAATGGTTGCTGGAGGCTTGCTCGAAATGTCGTATACAACACGATTGATTCCTCTTACTTGATTGATGATTTCGTTTGATACTTCACCTAAAAATTCATAGGGGAGATGAGCCCAATCAGCTGTCATACCATCTACTGATGTTACGGCCCTGAGGGCAACAGTAAATTCATAGGTTCTCTCATCACCCATTACACCAACCGATTTTACAGGAAGTAGTATAGCGCCAGCCTGCCATACTTTATCATATAGTGAATGCTTCTTTAATGATTCTATGTAGATATCATCTGCCGCTTGAAGCAGTCTAACTTTATCTTCAGTTATTTCTCCTAAAATGCGGATGGCTAATCCAGGACCAGGAAACGGATGCCTAAATAATAAATCATCTGGAATGCCAAGTTCTAAGCCTACTTTTCTAACCTCATCCTTGAATAAGGACCTCAAGGGTTCGATCAGTTTTAGCTTCATGGTTTCAGGCAGTCCACCAACATTATGGTGTGATTTGATGGTAACTGATGGACCATGTACCGAAACACTTTCAATCACATCGGGATAAATCGTGCCTTGCCCTAAAAAGGAAATATCTGTTAGCTCATGAGACTCTTTATCAAATACCTCAATAAACGTTCTACCTATAGCTTTTCGCTTATCCTCTGGATTAGATAGCCCAGTGAGGGCATCATAGAAAACTTTTTTTGCATCAACACCTTTGACGTTTAGGTCAAGCTGTTCATATGTTTTCAATACGGATTCAAATTCGTTTTTTCTTAATAATCCATTGTCTACAAAGATCCCGAATAAATTCTTTCCAATTGCACGGTGGATAAGGGTTGCAGCAACGGTAGAGTCAACACCACCACTCAATCCCATAACAACCTTACGATCTCCAATATGTTCTTTTAATGAATTTACGGTATCCGTAATGAAGTGAGCTGGCGTCCAATCACCTGAACATCCACAAATCGAGTATAAGAAGTTTTGAATAATCTTTTTTCCGAATTCTGAATGATACACTTCAGGATGAAATTGTAGTCCAAAAATTTCATGACAGTCAGTTTCATTCACTTTAAAGGCGGCCACGGGAATTGAATTTGTGGTAGCCAGCAATTGTGCGTTTTCAGGAAGTGCTAAGATGGAATCGCCATGGCTCATCCATACTTGTGATGTGGCTGGAACTTCGTTGAGTAAACGGTCTTCCACATTTTTTTGCAAGATGGCTCTACCAAATTCTCTTTTTTCTGATTTTTCAACACGACCACCAAAATATTTAGAAATCAATTGTGCTCCATAGCAAAGTCCAAGAATATGGTGTTTTGAGGCTAATGCCTTGATATCAATAAGTGGAGCATTAGGGTCATTTACTGAAAAGGGAGATCCTGATAGAATTATCCCTTTTAAGTCTGGTCCAAAACTAACTTCCTTATGGTATGGAATGATTTCGCAATAAACATTGGCTTCCCTTACAGCTCTGGCTATTAGTTGCGTATACTGGGAACCAAAATCGAGGATTATAATTTTTTCTGTCATAGAGACTGCGAAGATAAGTCTTAGACAAAGCACTTTAATGACATAGAGGCTAAAAAAAAGGAGAATATCTAGTTGATATTCTCCTTTTTGAATGATTTCTGTGTGATTAAGCTATTTTGGCAATAGCTTTCGTCAACGAGCTTTTAAGGTTTGCAGCCTTGTTTTTATGAATAACTCCTTTCTTAGCTAGTTTATCAATTTTGCTCAATACAGCTGGTAAATTTTCATTTGCAGCTGCTGAATCAGTTGTTGCGCGTAAATCACGCATAGCATTACGGGTTGTTTTACCAACATAACGATTTTGCTCTCTGCGTTTTGCTACTTGACGTACATCTTTTTTCGTTGCCTTGTGATTTGCCATCCTTTCTTAATTTTTCTTTTATCGGGATGCGAAGGTAGTAATACTCAGCATATCCACCAAAAATATACTCAATTTGTCTTCAAAATCCTGCTTATTTGCTAAATATTCCTGTTATTTTTTCGGACTAAATGAACGATATTTGCCAAACTTTTGTCTATTAATTTATATCTTCTCTTTCCATGAAGGACTTTTCCTATATCACAGCATCCCACCCATCGTATATTGAGCAGCTTTATCAAGATTTTTCTAGGTCTCCAGAGAGTATTGACCCGGATTTGAGAAAGTTCTTTGAGGGGTTTGATTTTGCCGTTTCAACATTAAAGGGTTCGGATTCGCCAATACAAGCTGTAGATGCTTCTGTTGATTGGAAAAAGGAACTTGGTGTTTATCGCTTAATCTTAGGCTACCGTAACAAGGGCCATCTTATTGCTAAAACAAATCCGATAAGAACCCGAAAGGACCGTCAGGCTAATCTTGATCTTGGTTTCTTTGGCTTGTCTGATACCGATTTAAATGCTCGTTTTTTTGCAGGTAATCTAATCGGATTAGGTACCACAACACTGAAGGAGATTCAAAGTCATTTAGAAAAATGTTATGCCAATCATGTTGGTATAGAATTCAAATACATCAGCAACCAGGCTAAGATTGATTTTTTAACCAAGGAGATGGAGTTGAATTTTACCCAGCCAATCTCATTGGATAAAAAGAAGCGTATCCTTGAAAAACTAAATCAAGGTGTGATTTTCGAAAAATTTTTACACACAAAATATATTGGTCAAAAACGTTTCTCTCTTGAAGGGGGTGAAACTACCATAGCTGCTCTAGATGCAATGATCAACATTGCTTGTGAAAATGATGTACAGGAAGTGGTAATAGGCATGGCGCATAGGGGAAGACTCAATGTACTAGCCAATATCATGGGTAAAACATATGAAGAAATTTTTAGTGAATTTGAAGGGAAGTCAACACCAGACCAAACCATGGGTAGTGGGGATGTAAAATATCATTTAGGTTATGGTAGTGAAGTGGAAACTACTTCAGGCAAAACAATTTCTCTGAAATTGATGCCAAATCCTTCCCACCTTGAAGCAGTTGATCCAGTTGTATTAGGATTTTCAAGGGCCAAAGCCGATGTGATGTATGCTAGTAAATACGATGCAATTTTACCTGTATTGATTCATGGAGATGCCTCCGTAGCAGGTCAAGGCATTGTGTATGAGATTTTACAAATGTCCGGCCTCGATGGCTACTCTACGGGTGGAACAATTCATTTTGTAATCAATAATCAAATCGGATTTACCACAAACTTTGAAGATGCTAGGACGTCTGATTATTGTACTTCACTTGCTGCAATGGTGCAAGCGCCAGTTATGCATGTGAATGGCGATGATCCAGAAGCCGTTATTAAGTGTATGGAAATCGCTACTCGCTATCGACAAGAATTCAACAGTGATGTTTTTGTGGATATGGTTTGTTACAGAAGACATGGACATAATGAAGGCGATGATCCGAAATTCACTCAACCTCATCTGTACTCAATTATTGAGAAGCATCCCAATCCTAGAGAAATGTATTTGAACTATCTCCAGCAGCATGAGAATCCAGAAATGCGTTCGCTAGCTACCGAGATGGAAAAGAAATTTTGGTCTGATTTACAAGAAAGACTTGATGAGATAAAGCAAAATCCACTTCCATATAAATATCAAGCCCCTGAGTTGGTATGGCGTAGTTTGAGAAAAGCTACATCTGAGGATTTTGATGTTTCACCAGATACCTCAATTAAGGAAAAAGATTTTCGATTCTTGTTTGATGCTTTAATGCAGATACCAGCAGAATTCAAGCCATTAAAGAAAATCGAAAAACTCATTCAGGATAAAGTTATCTTGCTTTCAAAGGATAATAAGGTGGATTGGGCTACCGCTGAGCTCCTTGCTTATTCAAGTCTTCTTTTTGAAGGAAAGGAAGTGCGCATGAGTGGTCAGGATGTGAAGCGTGGTACGTTTAGTCATCGTCATGCAGTGTTGATGGATGAAGTTACTGATGCGCAATATAATCGAGTTGAAAATACCCCAGGCGGAAAGGGGAAATTTAGGATTTATAATTCATTGCTAAGTGAATATGGTGTACTTGGATTTGAGTACGGTTATGCATTAGCTAATCCAGCTGTACTGGTGATTTGGGAAGCTCAGTTTGGAGACTTTTCAAATGGCGCTCAAACAATGATTGATCAATTCATTTCTAGTGCAGAACAAAAATGGAATAGGATGAATGGGGTAGTGATGTTGCTACCACATGGATACGAAGGACAAGGTCCAGAACACAGTAGTGCGAGAATGGAACGTTATCTTCAAATGTGTGCTGAACTGAATATAGTGATCACAAACATTACTACAGCATCTAACTTCTTCCATGCCTTAAGAAGACAACTTTCTTGGTCTTTTAGAAAACCACTTATTAATTTTTCTCCTAAGGCAAATCTTAGGCATCCAGGTTCATATTCTGAGTTAACTGAATTCACGAAAGGTAAATTCAAGGAAGTGATTGATGATGATCAGGCGGTTTCAAAAAAAGTAAAACGTGTTTTATTCTGTAGTGGTAAAATATATTTTGATTTAAACGAGTATAGAGCAAAAAATCCAACGGAAGAATTTGCTATTATTCGTGTTGAACAATTGTATCCATTGCCTACTAAACAACTTGAAGCATTGAAGGATAAATATAAAAATGCAAACTGGGTTTGGGTTCAGGAAGAACCATTGAATATGGGTGCAGCTTCATTTTTAAAGATGAATTTGAATGCTATTCAGTTTGACATTCTAAGTAGGACGGCTAGCGCAGCAACAGCAACAGGATTTAGTAAGGTTCATGCTGCCGAACAATTAAGTATCTTAACGAATGCTTTTACATTCTGATAAAAAAATAGTTGAATCAATCAAACGAATTGTATGATAGAAATTAAAGTGCCAACAGTCGGAGAATCAATAAGCGAAGTTAGTCTAGCAAAATGGCTTAAGAAGGATGGAGAGTGGGTTGAACGCGATGAAGTTCTTGCTGAAATGGAAAGTGAGAAAGCGACATTTGAAATTAATGCTGAACAAGCAGGTGTTCTACACATTATTGTGAAAGAAGGTGAAACACTGGCTATCGGAGATGTTGTGTGTAAAATTGATGATAAAGCAGCTAAGCCTGCTTCAGCTGCACCAGTTGAGGAGGTTAAGAAAAAAGATGCTCCAGCAGCAGCAGCAGATAAATCAACTTCCAAGCAAGATGTAAAAGCAAGCCCAGTGGCTGCTGCTATTATTGCAGATAAAAAAATTGATACGAAGTCCATCGCTGCATCAGGCTCAGGGGGTAAAATATTAAAGCAAGATGTTCTTGAAGCATTAACTCAACCTGGACGTAAATCTGGAACCGTGTTATTTAGCAGAGAAGAACGAAAAGAAAAGATGAGTCAATTGAGGAAAACAGTTTCCCGTAGACTTGTGGAAGCTAAGAATACAACTGCCATGTTAACTACATTTAATGAGGTTGATATGAGTAAGATCATGGAAGTGCGCGCTTCATTTAAAGATAAATTTAAAGAAGCACATGGGGTTAACCTTGGATTCATGAGTTTCTTTACAAAGGCCTGTGCATATGCATTACAAGAGTGGCCAGCTGTAAATGCGTACTTAAGTAATGATGAGATCATATACCATGATTATTGTGATATATCCATTGCCGTATCTGCTCCGAAAGGATTAGTGGTTCCAGTTATTCGTAATGCAGAAAGTCTATCCATGGCTGATATCGAAAAGCGTGTTGTTGAATTAGCTACCAAAGCAAGAGAGAATAAGCTCAGCATGGAAGAAATGCAAGGCGGAACCTTTACCATCACTAATGGTGGTGTTTTTGGTTCATTGATGAGTACTCCAATTATTAATATCCCTCAATCTGCTATTCTAGGAATGCATAAAATTGAAGAGCGTGCCGTGGTTGTAAGTGGACAAATTGTGGCACGCCCTATGATGTATCTTGCGCTTAGCTATGATCATCGAATTATTGATGGTAGGGAAAGTGTTGGATTCTTAGTTAGGGTTAAGGAACTTCTTGAGAATCCTGCATTAATGCTTTTCGGGAAAGATCCTGTAAAGTCCTTGTTGGAGTTATAATTTCAATCAAAAAAATTACTTGATATGGCTTCATTGAATGGTTATTTCATGTCATATCAAAAAACAGCATCAGCCTTACTAGCTTCGTATAAGTATGCTGAACCCTTTGCTGCGTATTTAAAAAAATATTTTAAGCAGCATCACAAATTTGGATCAAGAGACAGGAAAGTTATTTCAGATTTCTGTTACGGTTTTTTCCGAATTGGCAAGTCTGCTGAGAAGTATACATTGGATGATCAATTGCAAATTGGTTTCTTTCTTACTCATTCACAAGACAATGGTTATTTGTCTTTAGTACAGCCAAGTTGGATTGATGAATTGACTAATTCAATTGATCTTAAAATAAACTTCATCAAGTCTATCTATTCATCGTTTGATGAAACTAAGATTTTCCCCTTTTCATCTCAAGTAGATGCTGCATTAGAATCGGATCAGTTTAGAAAATCACATCTTATAAAACCTTCTTTCTTTATTCGCATTAGACCAGGTAGGAATGATGTAGTGATGAATAAATTAAAGGAGGCCAACATTGACTTCACGGAAATAAATCCCAGTTGTTTACTGATTAATGGACATAGTAATTTGGAGAATTTATTGGAAGTGAATAATGATTATGTTGTACAAGACTTAAATTCACAGCAAACTCAGGCTTTTTTACCTGACCTGAACGATGATGCATTTCCTATGTGGGATGCCTGTGCAGGTGGGGGAGGAAAGTCTATTTTACTGCATGATACCTACAAGAAGGCTGATTTATATGTATCTGATGTTAGGGAATCTATTTTGGTTGACTTAAAACTTCGATTGAAGCAGGCAAAAATTAGAGCTGCGAATATATTCAATGTAGACCTTGAGTCAAATGATGCTAATTCAACCGTCATAAAAAGTATACCAAAGAAAGGGTTTAAATTAATATTGGCTGATGTGCCCTGTTCTGGTTCAGGTACTTGGGGAAGAAACCCTGAATCACTTCGTTCTTTTGATGAGCAAGATCTAGTTGTTTTTCATCAAAAACAAGTTTCTATCATAAAGACAGTAATTCCGTTTTTGCAAAAAGGAGGATTTCTGCTTTATGTTACATGTTCTGTTTTTACAATCGAAAATGATCAAGTAATTGATCTGATTTTAAACGATACACCTCTTAAATTATTGAAGCGTGGCATGCTTGTTGAAAATGATTCCGAGCTACAAGGGGATAAACTTTACGCGGCATTACTTACTTTAGAAGCTTGATGTTTCCGCTATTCACGCCATCATTATAGCGCAGTATATATTCTCCAGGAGATAGACTACTCAAATTATCTATCAAGAACAATTGGTAAGAATCTTTCACTAACTCAAAGCTGTTTGTTCGAATGAGCCTTCCGCTTAAATCTATGAGTTGAAAATTCACTTTGCCGGCAAGATCACTCTTATAGAAAATATTGAACTGATTTGAAATGGGATTTGGGAATATTTTTAACCTGTCATTTTTAAGATTCTTTTTCAATTCCTTAGATTGTAGTATGACTTCTAAAATAGTATATGCTTTGTGCATGTTTGGTATGCCGTATCCAACTCGGTCATCTGGGTTCGTATAATGATCACTGCTTTGTCTTATGGCGTTTATAATTTCTTTATTACTTAATGTTGGAAATGCTTGCCAAAGACAAGCTGTTAATCCTGCAATATTTGGATTGGAAAAGGACGTTCCACTTCCTCTACCTACTTCGCCAGTAGTACTAATTAAATAGGTATTCCAGCCTACTGAAGTTACATCTGGCTTTACACGTCCATCAGAAGAAGGTCCATAACTTGAGAAGGGTGCAACTTTTTGAAGAATATTTATGGCTCCAACAGTGAGCACGTCAATCCCATCTGCAGGAGCAACAATGTATTTCCATTTTTTTGCACCATCATTTCCGGCACTGTTGGTAACAATTATTCCTTTGTTGATGGCAAAAGATGCTGCACGTGTAATCATTGTATTTCGACCATTCATGTCTGAATAGGTATGATTGAATACGGTGTCATCAAATTGGTTATACCCCAAGGAGGATGTAATAATGTCAACTCCCAGGCTATCTGCCTGCTCGGCTGCTGATGCCCAGTTTTGTTCTTCAACAGGGAACTCAGTTGCTACTTCTTCGGTTCTATATAAATAGTAACTAGCCTCTGGAGCTGATCCTACAAACGTTCCAGGAATGTTTGCTGCTAATATAGATAGGCACCACATTCCGTGAGCATCATCTTCGTTAACGCTACTATTTTGTTGAACAAAATCCCAGGTATCGAGAATTCTATTGTTTAACCGTAGGCTATCAAACGCAGGTATATTTTGGTATTTATAGAATCCTGCATCGAGAACTGCAATTTTTATTCCAGCTCCTTGAAATCCTTTATTGTGAAGGTATTCTCCTTCATGCATGGTTATCTGTGGACCTGCATAGCCATAATTAAGAGAAGATACATTCTGTGAAGTTTCTAGACTTTTCTCTTTTTTTATCGGTCTGCCAATATTCAGTCTGCCAGATTCTTTACTCTTGATAGCTATTTGTGCAATGGCAAATTCCTTTTTAACGAAAGGAAAATTTCTTATTTTCTCTAATGCTGCTGCATCATTGGTTTTGATCAATACCTGATTAAGCCATTTTGATGTATTGATGATTTCAACATTTCCAGCTATGCGAATGCTGTCTATGTAAGCATTTGGAACGGGTAGGTCAGTACTATCAATGGCGATATT
>CANGBH010000001.1 GCA_947451935.1 Chitinophagaceae bacterium | reverse complement strand
GTGTAGGAAGATATCGGTTGAATTAGGCTTTGAGCGATTAACATTGAAGCAAAAAACACTCAGATGTTATTTTGTAAATAATCCCGACTCCCCTTATTTTGAGTCTGCATTATTTCAATCTATCCTCTTGCATATTCAAACGAAAACCAATAAAAGTCACCTAAAGCAAACCGGTAAAAATTTCTTACTCATCACAGAGCATGTAGAGTCTATGGAACAAGTTGAACTATTCCTAAATGAACTTAAACGTACTGTAAATCTGCGAAAGGAATTAGCTACTACAGCTCCCTAATCCAAATGTTTCTATAGCTAACTGGATTTCCATGATCTTGAAGACTTATTGGCTCTTTTAACCCATGCTGTTTGTATTGAGGGATACCAATGTATTCAGTTGCACCCCAAATAGTAGCATTGTTTTGAACAAGTACGCCGTTGTGAATAACAGTAATTCTTGCAGCTGATTGAAGACGTCCATTTTCACTGAATCTTGGTGCAGTGAAAATCACATCATATGTTTGCCATTCACCTGGTTCTCTGCAAGCATTTGCTAGTGGGATTAGTTGTTTATAAATACTGCCTGCTTGTCCGTTGGAGTATGTTCTATTATTGTAATTGTCTAACACTTGAAGTTCATAT
Source organism: Chitinophagaceae bacterium (assembly GCA_947451935.1). Lineage (GTDB taxonomy): Bacteria > Bacteroidota > Bacteroidia > Chitinophagales > Chitinophagaceae > Pollutibacter. Next base: position 103,430 of record CANGBH010000001.1, on the reverse strand, counting down.
CGGCCCATTAGAAAAATACCGCTATTCCCTCTACCCTGACTTTCACCAACAACCTCTGCCGGAGTTCTCCATTCAATATGTAATTGGCAATCACCAAAAGCTTGTTTAGTAGTGATCATACCTGTGCCTTTTTTTACAGTCATAGCGCCATCTCCAACAATCCATTCAGCAGGCTTTTTATCACTATTTTGCCATGCCGACAAATCTTTGCCATTAAAAAGAACTATTGCATCTGAAGGAGCATCTTGAGCTGTTTTACCTGGTTTGACTATTGCTGCTACCGGCTCCCAAACTTCAGTCAATTTTGGAGCATCATCATTTGATTGTGCAATAGAAGTCAGAATAGAGAATATTGCAAGGATAGTTAGTAAATTCTTTTTCATAACAAGTCGTTAATTATGTTGATAAAAATGTAATTAGTGAATGAATATACAAAAAAGTCAATTTGAAAAACCAAACTTTAGCCAATAATTGCTAATTATTGAATCATGCTTGAAACAATTATCCCAATTGAGCGTTTAAATACGGGTATCATTTATTTGGGAAATAAGTTTCGGAATAGATTAATTTTTATATTTGAATAAATCGGAAACGATGGAATCTGCAGTAACAGAAGGTGTAAAAATAAGTGTTGAACAATTTTATCAAGCAGACTACTCAAATCCTCAACAGCAGGAGTTTATGTTTGCTTATAGAGTAACTATTGAAAATAACAACCTGTTTCCTGTACAACTCTTGCGTCGTCATTGGTTTATTCAAGACAGTAGCACTGAACAGCGTGAAGTAGAGGGGGAGGGTGTAATTGGAGCTCAACCAATAATTGCCCCAAATGAACAATATCAATATATATCTGGATGTAATCTAAAGTCTGAGCTTGGTCAAATGTATGGCACCTATCTTATGGAGAATGTCAATACAAAAAACCGGTTTGAGGTCAATATACCCGTATTTCAGATGGAAGCACCTTTTAAAAGAAATTAACCTAAAGTTTCTCCAACTTGGTTTAATTTTACATAAGTTTAGAAATTAGTTAAGGCTAAAAAATCAACATGAGTTATAAAGTTACATTTAACAATAAAAACAAGGTATTCTTCAACGCACTAAAGTCTGAAGTCGATGCCTATTTTGAAAAAGCGGGTATCAAAAAGACGGGGAATTGGAAACTCTATGGAAAGACCATGATTCTTATTCCTGGAATGCTAGGTCTGTATGCTCTTTTATTATTCGTAAACATGCATTGGGCCCTAACTTCTTTTTTATGGTTATTGTTTGGACTTACCATGACAGCCATTGGCTTTAATGTTATGCATGATGCATGTCATGGTAGTTTCTCCACCAAAGGATGGGTAAATAATATTTTCGGACTCACAAATAACTTTTTAGGTGGCAATGCTTTCATGTGGAAGTTAAAGCATAACATCATACACCATACATACACTAATATTGATGGTGTGGATGATGATATTAATAATATGCCATTCATGCGTGAATGCACTACGCAGCCATGGAAGCCAATGCATCGTTACCAAAGTATTTACATGTTTGTTCTTTATGGATTCACTTCCTTGTTTATGTTTTTCACTGATTATATAAAGTACTTTTCAAGGCATATATATACAACTCCTTTGAAAAAGATGAACTTTAGTGATCACCTTATTTTTTGGGCAGGAAAGATCTTTTTTATCTTTTTTTATATAGCACTTCCAATTGCTTTGATAGGCTGGAAAGGATGGTTATTGGGTTTTGTTATTAGTCAATTCGCATTTGGATTAACTTTAGCTTTTGTTTTTCAACTTGCCCATGTTGTAGAACATGCTGAGTTTGATTCAGCAGGAGTAGATCCTAAAAGAATTGAAAATGAATGGGCAATTCATCAAGTAAAGACTACTGCAAACTTTGCTTCAAAAAATAAAATTGTGACCTGGTTTGTAGGGGGGCTTAATTATCAAATAGAACATCACCTATTCCCTAGAATAAGTCATATTCATTATCCTGCCATCAGCAAAATTGTTAAAGAAACCTGTGCGAAATTTGAGTTACATTATATTAATTTTCCAACAACTCGTTCGGCAATTGTTTCCCATGTGCGGTTCATGTACAATATGGGGAAGCGTCCTCAATTCGCTTAGTAGACTAGCGCTATCTTGGTTTGTATTTTGATCCTGCAAGTATTTTAGTGGCTGCTATCCCAAGTAATGTATCCAATTTGGTATCAGGATGATTATTCATATATTTGGTGACAATTTGTTTTCCAATATAAAGTGAAATGAATCCAGGTGACCCTTCACCAAATTCGCTAGTGTAGGGGCCGTCACTTATAAATGGACGAATCTTTAACATATCGGTTTCATACAGTAAATTATTCTCTGTAAAATAGTTCCAGATTAGCGCCTCGTTTTCTTTTAGTCCTTTTAATTGAGCTGAAGTGTAACCAAGTTTAATTTCTTCAGATTTGTCAGGCATAAAAAGATCTAATAGATACATTCTCTTCCCTTGATCAACTAACACCTCTAGAAAATTATTTGCCTTATTGTTTGATGGGAAAATATCGTCAACAATATTTTTAATTGAGTTTACTGAGATATATTCTGTGGTGAATCTACTCGATATATATGTTGGATAAAGTTGTTGTCCTTGTGTAGAAGAATAAAATATTGAATTCGCTCCTAAGTGTAACTGCAAACCTGAACATAGCGCATCTGTTGTTATTACTTCTGCATGGCTCCCTGTTGGGCCGGTGAAAATAGCATCAATAGGTCCAATGTAGGTTATGAATTCTTTTGGAAGTTGATAGGCAGGAAAATAAAATTTTACGTAGCGTAGGCTTTCTATCATCTCATCCTTTTCCTTTTCAATTGCTGGATCAATGTTTCGTGTAGAATCAAAGATTGGTTTATAGTCTTGAATGAATTTTTTTATACCTCCATTTAACATTGTACTGTCGTTGGATTGAATTCCAAGTATATTATGGATGAAATCACCTAAAAAAAGAGGGTAGCTCTGATGTAAACTCAACAGACTATTTTCAAGCTTTAAAGTATCCATTGCAAAGAATTCCTTTTCGAATCTTTTTACATTTAGTTGCACTTTAATGTGGCTAATATCGGGTTTCTTGGGACCATCATTACAACTAAGGATGATCAGCATAAGTATTCCAAGCAGTGTTGAAGATTTCATAAATTGTAAAAGGAATATTCGTTAAATAGAATCAGTTAAGACAATTCGTATGGCAAAAGTAAAGCAAACGATATTTCTAAAGATAGAATCAGCTTGTTTTAGGGATTATTCAACTGAATTCCTCAATTTTGCATCATGAACGTTTTTCTTGCTCAGCAAAACTACCATATTGGCAATTTTTCTCTAAATCTCCAAAAAATGCTGGAGGCAGTTGAGGATGCAAGAAAAGCAGGTGCGGAATTGATTGTTTTCTCTGAATTATCAGTTTGTGGTTATCCACCTCGAGATTTTCTTGAATTTGAAGACTTCATCGTTCAAGCTGAACATTCCATTCAGGCGCTTTCTAAAGTTTCTCATGGCATCGGAATATTAGTAGGAGCCCCAACACGAAATCCTCAAAAAGAAGGAAAGGATTTATTGAATTCAGCGCTACTCCTTTTTGATGGGCAAATTATTGGAACTGCACACAAAACGTTACTTCCTAATTATGACGTTTTTGATGAATACCGCTATTTTGAACCGGCATACAATTGGAATATAATTGAGTTTAAGGGGGTCAGGATTGCCGTTACCATCTGTGAAGATATTTGGAACCTTGGCGATAATCCTTTGTATCGAATTTGTCCTATGGATAAACTCATGGAACAATCGCCAGATTTGATGATTAATATTTCTGCTTCTCCATTTGATTATGGTCATCGACAAGATAGGGAAGAAGTAATCAGATTGAATGTAAAGAAGTACAAGCTTCCTATGTTATACTGCAATGCTGTAGGTGCACAGACTGAGATTGTATTTGATGGGGGGAGCCTAGTTTTTGCTCAAGATGGATCAAAGCGAAATCAATTGAAATTTTTCCAAGAGGATTTCTTAAAAATTGATACTTCGAGATTATATACAACTGAATCGATTCAAGATGAGCCGTTAGAATCTTCTTTGCAGCCTTCAATGCGCTTTGATAGGGCATCTAATCCTGATCATATTATCGAGCATTTAACTGCAGACTCTAATATTGAACAAATTCATCAAGCCCTAGTATTGGGGCTGAAAGATTATTTTGAAAAAATGGGTTTCAAAAAAGCCATCCTTGGAAGTAGTGGTGGGATAGATTCTGCTGTCGTGTTGGCTTTGGCTGTTGAAGCATTAGGCCCAGAAAATGTTACTTCAATTTTGATGCCATCAGGATTCTCAAGCTCGCATTCAGTGGATGATGCAGTAGCGCTCAGCAAAAACTTATGTAATCCATACCATATTATCCCAATTGAAAAATTGTTTGAATCTTTTCTGGATACGTTAGACCCCCTTTTTAACGGAACACCATTTGGAATTGCTGAAGAAAATATTCAAAGTCGGAGCAGAGGTAATGTATTAATGGCTATCGCCAATAAAAATGGTTACGTATTATTGAATACATCCAATAAGAGCGAGTTAGCTACTGGTTATGGTACGTTATATGGAGATATGGCTGGCGGGATCAGTGTTTTAGGCGACTTGTATAAAATGCAGGTATTTGCATTGGCACGGCATATAAATAGTAAAAAAGCTATAATCCCTGAAAACATACTCATAAAAGAGCCCTCTGCTGAATTAAGACCAAATCAAAAAGATATAGATAGTTTACCACCTTACACAGAGCTTGACAAAATTTTGTATTTGTATATAGAATCTAGGTATAGTCCTAGGGATATTATTGCTGCAGGTTTTGATGAAGCACTTGTAAACAGAGTACTGAAAATGGTTAATGTTAACGAGTATAAAAGAAATCAGTTTTGCCCAATCATTAGGGTAAGTGCTAAGGCATTTGGGGTGGGTCGTCGTTTGCCCATTGTTGCAAAATATTTAAGTTAAGGTACCAATGCATAACTTGTATACATTATGAAGGCCATTGTTTATAAATCTACTGGAAGTTGGTATACGGTAAAGGGAAGCGATCATTCTTTTTATGAGGCAAGATTGAAAGGTAAATTTAAAATGGATGGTTTTACTTCTTCGAATCCAATTGCAGTTGGGGATGAAGTTGAGATTGAAACCGAAGATGAGCTTGAGCATAGGGTGATGATTACTCAGATATTCCCAAGAAAAAACTATGTAAATAGAATTTCTCCTGCTAACAGACGCCAGCATCATATTATAGCATCTAACCTCGACCAATCTATATTAATTGCTACGTTAAGAGAACCTCGTACTTCTCAGGGCTTTCTGGATAGGTTTTTAGTCACCTGCGAAGCGTTTCATATTCCAGCAGTTATTGTTTTTAATAAATCAGATTTATATCAAGAAAAAGAAATGTTGCTTTTTGAAGAACGGAAAGCAATGTATGAGCGAATAGGGTATACGGTACTATTAACTTCTGTATCTGAGGAAACGGGTATGGATACGTTGGATGATATCTTACATCAAAAAATCACCTTGTTAAGTGGGCATTCGGGTGTAGGTAAATCAAGTCTAATAAATTATGTTTTGAAAGGAGCTAATATAAGAACGCAAGAAGTGAGTGAATGGAGTGGTAAAGGACTTCATACAACAACATTCTCTAAGATGTTTGATTTACCTGGTGGTGGAATGATCATTGACACACCGGGCATGCGGGAATTTGCCCTTGCCGATATAAACAAACAAGAGTTATCTCATTATTTTCCTGAAATGAGGCAATTGATTTCTTCCTGTCAATTTAATAATTGCCTCCACACTAATGAACCGGGATGCGCTGTTAAAAATGCAGTAGCAGAAGGTGTAATTCACGAAGACAGATATATTAGCTATTATAATATATTGGAAAGTATAGAAGTGATAGGCTGGTAACTATACTTTGAATTTTTTAGCACGATGTACTTTTTCTCCACTCATCAACCGTTCTGCACCAACATTTTTACCATTGCTTGGGCATCCAGTTTTTCTCGAACAAGCACTTGTGGTGAAGCAAGCAAACAATAAAAAAAATATCCATTTCATGGGTATATAGTTTAGACTGTGTATTTATTATTTGAACCAACTACTATAAAGAGAATAGTTGTTGGCGATTCGTTCAATTTCTCCTTTTATCTTTTCTTCAGAAACATCCTTGATTTTTTTAGCCGGTACACCGCCAAATACAGAGCCTGGCGGCACAATCGTTCCTTCAAGCACTACTGCGCCTGCAGCTATAATGGAGTTGCTTCCAATAACCGCTCTGTCCATTACGATTGAGCCCATTCCAATTAATACATTGTCATGAACTGTGCATCCATGTACTATGGCTGTGTGCCCGATACTTACATTATTTCCAATAACTGTTTTATTTTTTTCATAGGTACAATGAATAACAGCGTTGTCTTGGATGTTAACATTATTTCCTATTACAATTGAATTTACATCGCCACGAATTACTGCATTAAACCATACACTGCATTTTTCACCCATCACAACATCGCCTACTATGGTAGCGTTTGGAGCTATGAATGTATCGTTTCCAATACTTGGAGAAATTCCTTTAACGGGAAGAATTATTGGCATTTTTAGACAAAGTTATTCAATTCATCGGATTGATTGGTGGTTGTTTCTGGTAGGGCTATATCTTTAAGATAATTTTATCGAACTTCGCATTAATGAATCAACGTGAACTTTTTCTCAAGCATGTCGCGCAAACCTCAGCCAATCCATTGGCATTGGAAATTGTGAAAGCTGAAGGATGTAATTTGTGGGACAAGGAGGGTAAGTTATACATTGATCTCATTAGTGGTATCAGCGTATGTAATGTTGGGCATAGAAACCCACAAGTTATTTCAGCCATAAAAGATCAGTTAGATCGATACTTGCATCTGATGGTTTATGGTGAATTAGTTGAATCTCCGCAAGTATTGTATGCCGAAAAATTAGTATCACTATTACCCGACACACTTAATTGTGTCTATTATACGAATTCAGGTGCAGAGGCAACAGAAGCGGCTATGAAATTAGCTAAGCGAATTACAGGGCGAACGAATATGGTGGCTTTTCATGAATCCTATCATGGTTCCACTCAAGGTGCATTAAGTGTTATGGGCAGCGAATATTGGAGGAATGCCTATAGGCCTCTTTTGCCAGGCATTACTCATATTAATCATAATGATTTAGATCAGCTTGCATGTATTGATGAGCAAACTGCATGTGTAATTGCTGAGCCTATCCAGGCTGAACGCGGCGTAATAACACCATCCGTTAAATGGGTGCATGCACTTAGGGAAAGATGTTATCAGACTGGCACATTGTTGGTATTGGATGAAATTCAAACTGGTTTTGGAAGGACGGGAACTCTTTTTTCATTTGAGCAATTTGGGATTGTTCCAGACATGCTATTGCTTGGTAAAGCCATTGGAGGTGGGATGCCCCTTGGCGCCCTAGTTTCAAGCAGGGATAACTTAATGCATTTTACAGATGGTCCAATTTTAGGTCATATAACAACTTTTGGAGGACATCCAGTTTCTTGCGTTGCAGGTAATGCGGCGCTGCAATATTTGATTGATGAAAAATTAATGGATGATATTCCTGCTAAAAATTCATTATTTAAAAGTCTATTAAAACACCCCAAAATAAAGAGGTTTAATGCTTGTGGATTATTAATTTCTATTGAGTTTGATTCATTTGAATTAAATAAAAAAATCATAGACTACTGCATTCAAAAAGGAGTGTTTACCGATTGGTTTTTGTTTGCTTCGCAATGTATGAGAATTGCTCCTCCGTTGATCATATCTGAAGATCAAATAAAAATGGCCTGTTCTGTTATCCTTGAGGCTTGCTCAGCTATAGATTAAGTATTGAATTGATTAGAACGAAAAACGAAAACTTGCAAATAGGCCAAAGCGTTTGTAAAGTTCCTCTGGGAAAGGTCTTGGCAATACCCTCCAAACTAAATCGATTCTAAAGAATCGAAAAATATTGTCTACGCCCGTTCCTACTTCCATGTATGTCTTGCCGTTTAGGCTTGTGAATGGTGTTCCACTATGAATGTTTAGTTGTGTGTTTTCTTTGCTAATACTTCCCCATAATACTTTAGCATTCCAGAATTGTCTGAATTTAAGGTATTTGTTTTGTGGAATAAATCTAAAAAGTCCACTCCCAAAGTTATGTTCAATTGAAACGCCAGCATATTGATCTGATATGTATTCAAATCTATTCATCAAGTTAAAGGCGTATTTATTATAATAATAAATTTCATTTCCAGGGGCTACTGCCAACAGCATGTATGGTAGTTTTCCAACAATTTTACCACCATAAATATTATAGTAGAAGCTACCAGCAGGAGGTGTCTTTAGATAGTCGGAAACGCTGAGTGTATATTTTGAATATTTATATCCACTATTGAGTACTCCTTTAATCCCCTTTGAATAAACAAATTCAACAACGGGGTAGTCGCTGCCAAGACTTCGTCGAAAGAAGTCATCTTGAATGAATCGTTCCAAATATGCAAACCTCAATTTCGCATTGACCTCTAGGTTATTGAAATTTCCTGGATCTTCATTTTGTGGAAAGTCAACTTTCTCTGGGAGATTTTTTATTGGATTAAATATTTTTCTATGCAGATTCATAGTATACGATAAGCCACTACGCCACTCTTTGAAGTATTCTACTTTCTGTTGTTCTACAGATAGTATTTTTATTGGAACATTAGACTTTCTGAATGCAAGGGCAAAAATGTTATCATACCCAATTTCATCATAGTATGATTGGCCGTGGTCAATATCTTTGCTATAAGTTAACCGTAGGCTGCTTCTTGGGTTTTTCCCAATCATGTATAACGCTTCAAGTTTGCCTTTGAGCTTTTGGTCATTTGTGCCATACGCTAAATAGGTTGACAAATATATTTTTTTGCTGAAGTGATAATTCGTTCCAAGATCAAAACGTAAGCGTAACCCTTCATAACTGTTTCCGCTAATCCAATTCATCCATGGGCCAATCTCGTAATTTTTAACATAGCGATACCCTGTGCCGATGAATTTTATCCATTCTGAATAGCGTTCAAATGCTGGCATTTTCAATAAAGTATCTGCCATTTTATAAATATTGCTTTCGTTTCTGTTCAGTGTATCATGTCTGTTCTTTTTCCAGAAACTTTCTGTTTTATCTAGTGCGTCTTCTGCTATATTGATAATTTCCTTTCGCTTATCATTTTTAATATCTGCTAAAAAAGAAGTTGGAAGATTTTCAGCGTTGATATTTATATTCTTATAGGTGGTTGTTTTACGACCTATTAAGCTTAGGTTTTTTTTACCTGTTACAATTAGATCTGCAATGAATTTATCTTTTATTAAAAACCAGGTAGTATCGTTAATCAGTCCGAACTCTTGAACTAAGCTTAGTTTGTCTACAAAATTAATATTTGATCCAGGGGAAACTTGCAAATTCATCTTTTGAATAGCATAGCTTGAATCGGCTATCCATGCATCTCCTTGGAAGGTGCTTTCTCCCTTTCGTTTAGGGAAGAACAATAAATGAAAAAATTTCTTTCCTCCTATATATTGTGTATCCGGTACTTTATAGTGATAATAAAGATCTCCATCATTACTAATCGGGCTTACGTAGAGTTTGTCGAATACGGGGATAAAGTTTTTGTATACATTAATATTTTGATAGGTCCCACCAAGAAATTTGGTTACGCTTTCATTTTTGAGTCCGATTGTTTTACTGGCTTTTATTTTTTCAATCGTTTTGTGAGGCTCTTTTTGTTTGTAATAATCTGAAATGCTCTCTGTCATGTAGATAGGTAAAATGGGAGAGGCCTCAGAAACGGTATCAATATTGTTGAGGATGAATTTAAAGGGCTTTGGTGGCAAAATGCCTTTTTGCATTTTTTCTACATTCACATGATTCAGATCAAGCTCTAGTTTATTGTATGCCTCATAAGAGTAGTTATCAAAGTTGCTGATATCATTGCCTTCTTTGTGTTTAATTATGCGTCTCCACAGAAGTAGACCTTTGCCTACTTTGCTTTTGACTACCACTTCGTATGCATTTCTTTTTCGCTCCATTTTTATTTGAAGTTCAAGTTTGCTTTGTGTGGTGTCTATAAGGATATAATTGTCTTCAAATCCTGCATAGCTTATCAAAAGTGTATCAGACGGCCATCTGCTGAGGTGAAACGTAAAGTTACCCGCTGAGTCACTGAGTTTCGCAATGGTGCTTCCATGAAATTTAACCGTAGCAAAAGGGATTTGCTCATCAGAATGCATGTCACGAATTACACCATGCATCTCTTTTGATTGAGCGTGAATCGTATTCACTGATATCAAAAGAATATTAACTAGCGTAAACGCCTTGATGATCTTACTCATTAAGCAAAGGTAAGTTTGATAGAAACGAAAGAGTAAATTAGTATGTTAATCTTATTTACTTAGGTGCATACTTCTTTCCTTGTATAACGTCCTGAAATAAGGGTCTCTGAGGTCTTTAATAAATCGGATGGCTTCTCCTGTTGATTTCATTTCTGGACCGAGTTCTTTATTTACTCCGGGGAATTTATCAAAGCTGAAAACAGGTTCTTTGATGGCAAATCCTTCAAGTTTTTTCTCGTAGGTGAAATCAGTAATTTTATGCGTACCCATCATGATTTTAGTCGCAATATTCAAATAAGGTATTTGATATGCTTTGGCAATGAATGGAGTTGTTCTCGAAGCCCTTGGGTTCGCTTCGATAACAAACACTTGGCCAGCTTTGATGGCAAATTGTATGTTTATAAGACCTTTGATGTTTAGTGCTCTGGCAATCTTTTCTGCATAGAACTCCATGGTGGTAACTTCTAATGGGGTAAGGTTGAATGCTGGAAGTACAGCATTACTATCTCCACTATGAATACCCGCTGGTTCAATATGTTCCATAACACCCATGACATGGAAGTTTGTTCCGTCAAAAATTCCATCTATCTCTGCCTCTTGGCATCTGTCTAAGAAATGGTCGATGAGTATTTTATTATCTGGAAGATGTTTTAACAAACTTACTACTGCTTGTTCTAATTCATCATCATTAATTACAATACGCATTCTTTGTCCACCCAACACATATGATGGCCTAACCAACACTGGGAAGCCAACTTGTTTAGCCACTTCTACAGCTTCATCTACATTGTAAGCTGTACCATAGTTAGGATAAGGAATTTCAAGGCTTTTCAGCATGTCGCTGAAGCGTCCACGATCTTCAGCGATATCCATGTTGTCGTATGAGGTACCGATGATTTTTATTCCTTTGTTATGAAGCTTTTCAGCCAATTTTAATGCTGTTTGTCCGCCTAACTGAACTATTACCCCTTCTGGTTTTTCGTGTTCAATGATTTCCCAAAGGTGTTCCCAAAATACTGGTTCAAAGTATAATTTATCTGCAATATCAAAGTCTGTTGATACCGTTTCTGGGTTACAGTTTACCATGATGGCCTCGTACCCACATTCTTTGATAGCAAGTAGTCCATGTACACAACAATAGTCGAACTCGATACCTTGTCCTATTCTATTTGGCCCTGATCCGAGTACAACAATTTTCTTTTTATCGCTTACTTTACTTTCGTTTGTTCCTTGATTTTCAAAACTGCTGTAGAAGTAAGGTGTTTTGGCTTCGAATTCTGCCGAACATGTATCAACCATTTTATATACACGTCTTATGCCAGCCGCTTTCCTTTTTTCATAAAGTGCATCTTCGCTACCGTCTTGCATGATCTTGCAAATCTGCTCATCACTGAAACCGTGTTGTTTTGCTTTTTTAATCAGATCAATTGGTAAACTTTCTAATTTGTATTTAGCAATATCTTTTTCGATATCAACAATTTTCTGAATCTCATAAATAAACCATCTATCAATGCGAGTAGCTTGACATATGGTTTTTACGCTGATGCCAAGCATGAGGGCATCTTTGATTCGGAATATTCTGTCCCACTTCGGAGTTTTGAGGTATTCTACAATTTCATCGGCATGCATTAAGCTCTTGCCGTAATAGCCAAGTCCTATTGCATTATTTTCTAAACTCTGACAAGCTTTTTGAATGGCTTCTGTGAAACTTCTACCAATTGCCATTACCTCACCTACTGACTTCATTTGTAAGCCAAGTGTATCATTGGCTCCCTTGAATTTATCGAAGTTCCATCTTGGTACTTTAACGATAACGTAGTCTAGGGCAGGTTCAAAGAATGCAGAGGTTGTTTTGGTGATTTGGTTTTTAAGTTCATCCAAAGAAAAACCAAGGGCAAGTTTTGCTGCTATTTTTGCAATAGGGTATCCTGTTGCTTTTGAGGCTAGTGCTGAAGAACGACTTACCCGAGGATTAATTTCGATGGCTATGATTTCTTCTGTTTCAGGATTTAGTGCAAACTGAACATTACATCCCCCAGCAAAGTTACCAAGGTCGCGCATCATCATGATAGCCGTATTCCTCATCAACTGAAAAGCGGTATCGCTTAACGTCATTGCCGGTGCAACGGTGATTGAGTCTCCTGTATGAACGCCCATTGGATCAAAATTCTCAACGGTACATATGATGGCAACATTATCTTTTGAGTCGCGTAACAATTCCAATTCATATTCTTTCCATCCCAAGACCGCTTCTTCTACAAGTACCTCATGAATTGGAGACGCAGATAATCCACGATTTAGTGCTTCATCTAAATATTCCTTACTCATTACAAATCCGCCACCAGTTCCGCCTAAGGTAAAGGAAGGACGTATTACCAATGGGAATCCAATTTCTTGTGCAAATTCTTTCCCCTCCAAGAATGAATTGGCTGTTTTTGCTGTGGCAACCGGAACGCCCAATGCAATCATCCATTGTCTAAACTTCTCTCTATCCTCAGCTTTATCAATTGCTTTAATATCAACACCGATGAGCTTTACATTATATTTTTCCCATATACCCAATTCCTCTGCTTCTTTGGCTAGGTTCAAGGCGGTCTGACCTCCCATGGTTGGCAGTACAGCGTCTATATCGTTTTCTTGCAGAATTTGCTCTATACTCTCAGCTGTTAGAGGCAATAAATAAACACGATCAGCCATCATAGGATCAGTCATGATCGTAGCAGGGTTGGAATTAATAAGGATTACCTTAATTCCTTCTTCTCGAATGCTTCGTGCAGCTTGAGAACCAGAGTAGTCAAATTCGCAGGCTTGACCAATGACAATTGGGCCTGAACCGATGATGAGCACTGATTTTATAGAAGTGTCTAGTGGCATGAGATTGTCTAGATTTAGTGAGTTAAGGGCATAAAAAAACCGGGAGGTTCCCGGAGTGCAAATGTAAGTGAAGTGAGGTATTATTTAAAGGAATAATTTATGAAATCGCCGAAGTTTTTAAATCTGTTGAAAGTTGGTGGACAATCAAGCTTGGTTATGAAAAGCAGCTATTTCAAAGTCTTCTACAATCATTTTTCGGTCTAATTCTGGTAACCTGATGGCATCGCTGACTTTTGAGTCATTCTTTTTTTTCATTACTCCGAAAAAAGCCAACAATAATGTGGAAGTCAATAATATGGTTTTGAAGAATTTTTGCATATACCTAGTGTTATTATACTAGACAACTTAAGTGTCTAATATGTTGTATGGTCGGTCCATTATTTTTGCTGTTTTTTTAAAAATGGTTCATTAAAATGATTGATCGTATTTTTTTGACCCACAAATATCCTTCCTATTTTAATAATGTGGGAAATTAAGGTTGATAGTCTATTTGGTGCGACTTAGTTTTGTTTGATGAAATGTTCTCAGGTATTTAGTGTTTTACTTGCTCTTTTGGTAGTTCATCAGCTTAATGCACAGCTTAAAGTAGATCCAAGTTTTTTTTCATATCCCCTTAACCTCAAGCCTAAGCTCAATGCAAATTTTGGCGAGATGCGCCCCAATCATTTTCATATGGGGCTTGATTTATCTACAGATTCTAGGGAGAACGTACCGGTCTATGCACCAGCAGATGGGTACATAGCTAGAATTAAAATTGAGCAAGGTGGTTTTGGAAGGGCTTTATACCTTAATCATCCGAATGGCCTAACAACTCTTTATGCCCATATGAATCGATTTATTCCGGAGGCTGAACAATTTTTGAAGGCTCGGCAATATGATTCAAGTACTTGGGCGATTGACATAACTATTTCAGAGAAGATTTTGCCAATAAAAAAAGGCCAGCTTATTGGATATAGTGGAAATACAGGCGCTTCTCAAGGGCCTCATTTACATTTTGAAATTCGGGATACAAGAACAGAAAATTGCTACAATCCGCTCCAATTCCAGTTTCCAATAGTTGATCATATTGCCCCATCTTTACTCAAGCTCGCTTTTTATAATCGTGCAAAAAGTATCTATGAGCAAGTTCCTAAAATAGTTTCTTTGGTTAAGGTTGGCAATTCATATAAGATACCAGGGGTGATTTCACTTCCTTATAAAGATGTCTTTATTGGGCTAGTGGCCATAGATCGCATGAATGATGTAAGTAACAAGTACGGAATTTTTAAAACAGAGCTATTTCATGCAGGTCAATTTATTAGCTCATTTGAAATGGAGGATATAGGTTATGATAAGACAAGGTATCAGAATGGGCATATTGATTATAGTACTCGATCAAAGGGTGGGTCCTATTTTCAGATGCTTTTCCCTCCAATCAACTATGGGCTTAATCTATATAGACCAAAATCAGTTCCAAATTCAATCCCTATTTCAACATCACCAACCGAGTACACTCTGAAAGTATATGATGCTTATGGTAATGTCTCAACCGCCAAATTTAATATTCAGGGGACTGAATCTAAGCAAACAGAGGTTGCGCCTGAAGGTCAAAAAATGATTCCCGGGAATGTCAATATTGTAGAAGATGATATGATTCGTTTTGTTTTTAATGAAGATGCTTTTTATGATAGCTTTCATTTTAGCTATTCAACAGTTGCGGACAATTCAGCCGACTTAATTTCTTCAACATATAAGGTGGGAGGCGAACATATTCCCGTACATAATTACTTTAGTGTTAGCATAAAACCCACTAAAAAAAATACTGATATCGATCCGAATAAGGTCTTGGTTAGGCGTAGTCGACTCGGTAAAGTTGAAATCAAGAAAGCCATTCAAGAAAAAGATTTTTATACAGCAAAGTTTCGTGAGTTAGGTACGTTTCAATTGTTGGAGGATCAAATCCCTCCTGTAATCACATCAAACATTTATTCTGGAGAAAGGCTTTCAGGAAGTTCACGAATTACCATCGATATAACTGACAATAATAAGAATATCAAGGATTTTAAGGCAACGTTAGATGGGCAGTGGTTGCTTTTTCAGCCTGTGGGCAACCGATTTTTTTATTATCCTGACGAACATTTTCCTTTAGGTGAACATAAACTATCAGTTGTTGTTTATGATGAAGTTGGTAACATGACTAGCAAAGAATGGATTATTTCACGTTAAAAGATATTCTATGGCAGAAATTTTAGAGGGTATGAAGGCCCCAGCGTTTACAGCTGTTGATCAAAACGGACAAAAAATCAAGCTTTCTGATTTTAAAGGAAAAAAACTTGCGCTTTATTTTTACCCCAAAGACAGCACTAGCACTTGCACTGTTCAAGCCTGTAATCTTCGAGATGGGTTTAAAGCACTTGCTAAAAAGGGGATTACTGTTATAGGGGTTAGTCCAGATGACGAAAAATCACATCAAAAATTCATAGCCAATAATAAGCTTCCTTTTCAGCTTATTTCTGATACAGAGAAAAGCATAGTTGAAAAATATGGCGTATGGGGTGAGAAATCTCTTTATGGCAATAAATACATGGGTGTTTTTAGGAAAACATTTTTGATTGATGAGAAAGGTATAGTAATTAAAGTAATTGCAAAGCCTAAGGTGAAGGTCCACGCAGAGGAGATCGCTGCAGGGTTTGAAGGCTGAGGTTAACTCAACCACTCCAATTCTCCCGATGCTATTTCTCTTTCAACTCCCTGTTGAATAACTAGATGCCCTGATTGATTAACCCTTTTGACAATGGCCTCAAATTGGATATTCCCTTCCCTGAATTTAACGGGTTGGTCTCTTTTATACAACACTGCATTATAGGCATCATGAAATTGGTCGAATGTTGCTTTGCCAATATGGGAGAAAATAAGTTCTAATTCATTACAGATTTCGTTTGCCAAATCAATAGGGTTGAAGTATTTACCTGTGATTTGCTTCAACGAAACAGGTTTGCGTTCCATCAACCCAAATTCAGTTTGATTGATATTGATTCCAATCCCTATAATGGCTGTTTCCCAATTCTGACCTAAAATCACATTCTCGATCAGTATGCCCCCTGCCTTTCTGTCACCCCAATACAAATCATTGGGCCACTTTATGGCAACCTCATCACCGGCATAATTTTTTAACATAGTATAGCATGCAAGTGCTACCGCACTCGAAAGTTGAGTTTGGTGCTGTATTTGAAGATTTTTGCAATCAGCAACCACGCTCATGGTGATGTTTTCCCCCTTTCTACTTTCCCAGCGTTTAGCTAATTGTCCCTTTCCCTGGGTTTGTTCTAGGGCAAAAAATGTTGTTCCATGAGCAATTTTCCCTTCTTTAAGCCGTTTCATGGCATGGTTATTGGTACTGTCAACGCTAGATAATATAACTAAAGGTTCTCCAAAGTGGGCCATGAGGAAGGATTGAAATTAATCCGTATTTTTGGGCAAGATAAATAAGAAAAATTTCATCTTACCCCGGATTGTTTAAGTTTCATGTATTGACACCGGATAGACCTGATTTTAAAACCCGTAAGACAAAAAAAGAAATCATTTGGCATCACAATCTGCAGTAGCTGAACCGCAAAGAAAAATTACCCGATTAACCCGAAACAGCAAATTACTTAAGGTTATCATCAAATCTATTCAAGACAAGAAAGGTGAGCATGTCGTATCACTGGATCTCAGGAAGATTTCAGAATCAGTTTCTGATTTTTTTGTTGTTTGTGAAGCTCCATCAACTGTACAAGTTAGAGCCATTGCAGATTGGATTGAGGTTATGGTGAAGCAAGAATGTGGCGAAATTCCATATAAGCGTGAAGGGAATGGCGTTGCACAATGGGTATTAGTTGATTATGTAAATGTAGTTGTGCATATATTTCTGGCAGAAACTCGGAAGTTTTATCGCCTGGAAGAGATGTGGAGTGATGGAATAGCGCAGGAAGAAATTGATGACCAGAAGCCAAAAGCAGCTTCGAAAAAAGACAAAGTAGAAAAGGCTCCAACCAAACCGAAAAAATCAGTAAAAAAATTATAATAAAGCGGCCAATATGAATCAGGAAGAGCAAAGCGATGAAAAAAAATCAAGTCCTTTTCAAGGATTAAAGCGTAAAAAAGATAGTAATGGCAACCCTACTGGGAAAAGTCCAAAATTCAGTTTTTACTGGATTTATGTAGTTGCAGCTGTCATGCTTATCGGATATCAAGTGTTTAGGGGTGTAACTCCCGATGCAATGAACATCACTGAGCTTAAGTTTAAGCAAGTCATGCTTGTTAATAATGATGTACTAAAGCTAGAGCCTGTTAAAAATAAAGGGGTAATTAGAGTTTATATTAAACCTGATAGCCTTTCAAAGCCTGCCTATAAAGAGCTTTTGGGCGATAAATTGGTTTTGGCAAAGACATCAAAAGGTCCTCATTTTCAATTCAGCTATTCTAAAGTAGATGATTATCAAGAAAATCTAGATAAATACTTTATAGATAATCCTACAGTAAATCCAGTAGCAGTTGATCCAGTAAGTGATCCTGAATTTTTTGGTCCGTTGGTAAACTTCCTATTCCCATTACTCATGTTTGGTCTACTCTTCGTTCTTATGATGAGAAAAATGGGTGGTGGAGCAGGCGGCGGTGGAGGTGGCGGCGGTATTTTCAATATTGGAAAATCCAAAGCCCAACTATTCGATAAGGGTACTAAAGTGAACATCAATTTCAACGATGTAGCTGGACTTGAAGAGGCAAAGCAGGAAGTTATGGAAATTGTGGATTTTTTAAAAAATCCAAAAAAATATACAGCCTTAGGAGGTAAAATTCCAAAAGGGGCATTGCTTGTTGGCCCTCCCGGAACAGGTAAAACATTGCTTGCAAAAGCTATGGCTGGAGAAGCCCAAGTGCCATTTTTTTCGATGTCGGGTTCGGATTTCGTTGAATTATTTGTTGGGGTGGGTGCTAGTCGTGTTCGTGATCTATTTAAGCAAGCAAGGGAAAAAGCACCATGTATCATATTCATAGATGAGATAGATGCCATAGGCCGTGCACGTGGAAAGAACATGATGATGAGTAATGATGAGCGTGAAAACACCTTAAATCAATTGCTTGTTGAAATGGATGGCTTCGGTGGAGATAGTGGGATTATCATTTTAGCAGCAACAAACCGTCCAGATGTTTTGGATAGTGCTCTATTAAGGCCTGGCCGATTTGATCGTCAAATCAGCATTGATAAACCAGATGTAAAAGGAAGGGAAGAAATATTCCATGTGCATCTAAAACCTATTAAACATTCCGACAAACTTGCCATTCATAAGTTGGCAGAACAAACTCCAGGTTTTGCTGGAGCTGATATTGCAAACGTATGTAATGAAGCTGCATTGATTGCTGCACGCAAAGGAAAGACGCAAGTTGAGATGGATGATTTTCAAGATGCCATTGACAGGGTAATCGGTGGTTTAGAGAAGAAAAATAAAATCATACTTCCAGAAGAGAAAAAAATTATTGCATATCATGAAGCAGGCCATGCAGTTTGCGGTTGGTATCTTGAACATGCATATCCACTCCTTAAAGTAACAATTGTTCCTCGTGGTGTTGCAGCACTTGGTTATGCCCAGTATACTCCAAAGGAACAGTACCTTTATGATGTTGAACAGTTAACAGACCAAATGTGTATGACTTTAGGTGGAAGGGCTAGTGAAGATATTTTCTTTGGTAAAATTTCTACTGGAGCTCAAAACGATTTACAACAGGTAACCAAATTGTCATACGCCATGGTTACTGTTTATGGTATGAATGAGAAGGTAGGAAATGTAAGTTTCTATGATCCACAGCAAGAGAGTGTATTTACTAAACCATACAGTGAGGAAACAGGAAAAATCATTGATGAAGAAGTTAGGGGATTGGTTGATAAAGCATATCAGCGAACTAAGGCCTTGTTAACAGAACGTAAAGCAGAAGTAGAAAAAATCGCATTGGCCTTGTTAGACAGAGAGGTTTTGCATCAACAAGATGTAGAAGATCTTATCGGTAAAAGACCATATGAAGAGAAAAAAATATTTGCGAGTGATGAAGTCGTTGGTTTACCACCTGTTGTAGATTCAAGTTCTACAGAGCAAGCTATTGATGAAAAAAAGTCTGAGGGATAATAAAGCAGAATAAACATGAAAGCCTCTTCAGCCAAAGAGAGTATTCTTAAACACATCAGAAAGGCACTCACTCATCCTGTGCCTGCTCCTTTTCAACAGATTGAAAAGACTGACTTTTCATTTACTCCTTCAGAAGAGGATCTTGCAGTATTGTTCGCAGAAAAGTTTACTTCACTTCTTGGTCAATTTTCTTTTTGTGTAGATGAAGAAGACTTGGTTAATCAAATCAAAGCGTTAGCGATTACCCAAAAATGGAATGAAGTTTTTTGTACTGATGAGAATCTTCGTAATGCATTTACCTCTTTTGGTTTTGATTCTTTTTCTGAAAACTCCTTGGCCGAATCGGATGTATCTATAACTCGTTGTGAATTATTGGTAGCAAGAACTGGTTCAATGGTATTATCTTCCGTGGAATCTTCTGGCAGAACAACTAGTGTATATGCTCCTATTCATATCTGTATTGCAAAAAGTAGTCAGCTTGTATATGACGTAAAGGATGCTTTAGTTTACTTGCAAAAAAAGTATGGCGACAATCTTCCTTCACAAATTTCATTCGCTACAGGCCCAAGTAGAACTGCCGATATTGAAAAAACCTTAGTAGTTGGTGTGCATGGGCCTAAAGAAGTATATTGCTTTCTTCTCGATAAATAAGTACAACAGAATCTTCTATATCATTTACTGAGTATATTTGAACATGCAAATTCCTGCTGAAAAAAAAATATATTTTCTATCCGACTTTCATCTTGGTGCACCCAGTCATGCTCAAAGTCTTGTTAGAGAAAAAAAGATCGTTTCTTTCCTTGAAGAAATATCGACTGATGCAGCAGAAATATTCATTGTAGGAGATTTATTTGATTTTTGGTTTGAATACCGTAGCGTAGTTCCCAAAGGATATGTTAGAATTTTGGGTAAAATTGCAGAACTAACCGACAGGGGAATCAAGATTCATTTTTTCACTGGAAATCATGATATGTGGATGTCTGGTTATTTCGAAAGGGAATTAAATGTTCAAGTATATCAACATCCAACGGTGTTTGTCTATAATAACAAGAGGTTTTACATAGGTCATGGTGATGGCTTAGGACCTGGCGATTATGGGTATAAATTTATTAAGCGGATTTTCCGCAATCCAATTTGTAAATTTTTGTTTGGATTAATTCCTCCTCACGTTGGGATAGGGCTAGCAAATTATTTCAGTAAAACAAGCCGTGCTAGCACCGGAGAAAGTGATGAAACATTCTTAGGCGAGGAAGGAGAGTGGTTAATTAGTTATTGCAAGGAGATCCTGAAAAAAGAGACGTTTGATTATTTTATTTTCGGGCACAGACATTTGCCTATTGACTTTAACCTTTCAATAGAAAGCAGGTATGTTAATCTAGGTGATTGGATAAAGTATAATTCTTATGCCGTTTTTGATGGTTCCAAGCTAACACTAAAGCAGAATCCTAATGCATAAGTATTTCATATCTATTCTAAGTACTATTCTGTCATTTAGTTTTATTTATGCACAGCAATTTCCTACTCCATTATTTCATCACGAGATAGTGGGCGATTATAGGTATATAAAGGGAGATGAGCTCGGTAATTTATTCGCACTTACTGCAGGTGGGCAATTAAAAAAGTTTAATTCAAATTTTGATTCAATTGGTGTATTTAATGACGTTAAACGTTTAGGAATACTAAATCATATTGCCTTTGGGAATGCATTAAGAACTGTATTGTATTTTAAGCAATACCGGAATATTGTTATTCTTGATAGATTGATGCAAGTTGTTAATAAGATTGATTTAAAAAAGCACTCGCTCTTTCAAGTAGAAGCTGTAACTCCAAGTTATGATAACAAGATTTGGATTTTTGATGAGCAAGAAAGCAAATTAAAAAAGTTAAGTGATGATGGTTCCGTATTATTTGAAACGTCAGATCTGAGGATTGTATTTTCAGAAGCTATTTCGCCTTCGATTTTAATAGATAATAATGGGTTTGTCTATCTCTATGACCCCCAAAAAGGGTTGTATATTTTTGATTATTACGGTGGGTTCAAGAAGAAAATTCCATTATTAGATTTGAAGGATATTCAACCGGTAGGAAAAAATATTATTGGGATTGGGCAAGACAAAATAGTTGTTTTCACGCCAGGTAATGTTAATAATAGCGAAGTGAAAATGCCCATAGAATTTTTAAAGGCAAAGCAATTGTCTTTTATGACGGAAGGTTGTATCGCTCTATATGATGATAGAATCGTTTACTATACATGGACGAAATAATTTTATTATATTTATACTATGCAAGATTTGACTAATAAAATTGTACTTAATAATCCCATTGGTGATTATTTGGTCGTTGCATTAGTTTTATTAATCATTTTCATTTTAAAGAAACGAGCCAGTAAGAATATTACTAGACTCATTTTTTTTCTATTCCGTAAGTTGGGTAGAAAAATAAATGAAACTGAATTTTTCGAACTTGTCCTAGCTCCATTAGAAAACTTCATTGTTTTCTTAACTGGATTCCTTGCTTTTAGTGGGCTTACTTTCCCGAAAGCATTTAGATTTCAAGTGTTGAAATCAACTTCTCAAGATTTAATTTCTGGTCTTGCTACAGGAGTGCTCATTTATCTTTTTTTTTATACTATCCTTAAGGTGATTGATTATATGGCCATTGTGTTGGAAAAGAGGGCCAATCAAACAAAAGATTATACCGATAATCAGTTGATTATTTTCTTTCGTGAATTCCTTAAGGCATTAGTTATAATTGCTTGCATTTTAGTTATAATTCGATTTGTATTCAATCAGGATATTACAAAAATACTTGCTGGTCTTAGTCTTGCAGGTGCTGCAATTGCTCTTGCTGCAAAAGAAAGCCTTGAAAATCTCATCGCTTCCTTTATTATATTTTTTGACAAGCCTTTTGCTGTTGGAGATATACTTAAGGTTCATCAAATTAATGGTACTGTAGAAAAAATAGGGCTTAGAAGTACTCGCATACGCACCACCGAAAGAACATATGTATCAATTCCAAATAAGCAGATGGTAGATAGTATTGTTGATAATATTTCATTGAGAACAAATCGAAGAGCTGAAATTACGCTTCAACTGGAATTGAAAACTACTGCTTCAGATTTAAAAATTCTCGTCGCTAATATCGAAAAAAAGTTATCCGAATTTCAAGTAATTGAGCAATCGGTTTATTTGAGTGAAATACGATCAGATGCTTATTTGATAGCAATCGAATACTTTGTACAAGTAATTGCATTGAGTGAATTCAATCAGCTTAAGCAGAAAATTAATATTGCTCTGCTCGAGGTATTAGAGCAGATGGGTGTTGGAATGGCGGGGAAGGATAAGATTTTGTCTCCTTCACGTTTAGATTAAACGGAAAGCCCTGCTTTTAATTCAATCAACATCAATCGAATTTGCTTTAGACTTTCAATCGCTTCAAATTTTTGGGTTGATTTCTTTCCTTTCTTTATAAAGACTTTTGCTCCTTGAATTGTATATTTTTTTTCACGAAGTAAGAAATAGATAAGCTTTAACATTTTAATGTCCTCTGGCCTAAACAACCTATCGCCTTTTCTATTTTTTCTTGGTTTGAGTACATCAAATTCTTTTTCCCAAAACCTCAATAGTGAGATATTCACATTGAACATTAATGCGACTTCACTAATTGGATAATATGCTTTGGCAAACAGAACATCATCCTCTGGTATGTTGACCATAGCAACATCAGAAGAAAAGCTACTGATAGCTTTCCTTCCAGAAGGTTTTCGTTGGTCAACATCTATATCGACCGTTTCCCTCACTGAAATAATCGCTTCAGCGTTTACCGCAGGAGATTCCTTTACCACATTAGTGGGAGGCGCAAGATTATAATTTACCACCTTTGTGGGTTCTTTATATTTTTCTTGCTTTTTAGGCTCTTCACCGAAAAGATCGAGTTGTGTTAGCATCAAGGCAAAATTATAGACTATTCAAGATGATTAACTATAGAGTTATTCACAGTTTTGAAAGATTAGTCGAACGATTGATTCCTAGACGCTGCAATTTTTAAAATCTGCTGGTATTGTTCCGGAGTTAGGTCGTTATAGAAAAAGTAGATGGGATCGAGATGGCGCCCTCCTTTCATGACTTCATAATGGACATGAGGTCCAGTTGATTTCCCAGTATTTCCTACATATCCAATTACCTCTCCTCTTTTTATTGATTGGCCCACCCTCACTTTTATTCGATACATATGCCCGTATAGGGTAGAATATTGATAGCCATGATTGATAATGACGTGATTACCATATCCATTGCCTAGATTTCCTGCCACGCGTACAACCCCATTTGCTGTTGCATATATTGGGGTACCTTGTGGAGCTGAAAAATCAAGCCCAGCATGAAATTTCACTGTCTTATAAATGGGGTCAATTCGATAACTAAACCCTGAAGAAAGCCTATTTAAGTCCTTATTGCTCACTGGTTGAATAGCGGGGGTACTGGCGAGTAATTTTTCCTTATTTCGGACCATGTTTTCGATTTCTTTATAGGATTTTTCCTGATGCATTACCCTATTATAGAGGATGTTTAAGGTTTTGTAAAGGCCATCCGTTAACTCTTCGTTGTCCATTTTGGCAACCTTTTGTTGTTCCTTTTTGTTTTCAATTTGCTTAGCTCTTGCGCTATCTGGAATGGGACTAGCCTCAAAAATTGAGCGATATACATCATTATCTCGTTTTTCCAGTTGTTTGAGCCGCTCATCTATTTCTACTACCTTTTCAGCATAGCGCCTGTTCTGTTCCTCTGTTCTTTCCAGTTGGATTTTTAATAGTTTTTCCTTGGGAGAATCTAAAAAGCGGAATGCAATAGCTACAATAATTAATCCTGTAACAATGGCTGTTGAAATGAAGCCCAATATTCTTAATAAGGTCACCCTCAACGGAACCACTTGCTTCTCGTAGCGTAACGTATTTGTATTATAAAAATATTTTATTTTCTTCATCCTTTGGCTACATACGAGTTATACAGAACAGAGGTAACATCTATCAAAAGATGTATTTTTGCCCGAAATGGGTATTCACAAATATAACCCATTGATACAAGATAGTTTACAAATAAAGCATTAAGAAATGACGTCAGCGGAGATTAGAAATAAATTTTTGCAATTTTTTGAGTCTAAAGGGCATCATATTTATCCATCTGCCCCAATAGTGTTGAAGGACGATCCAACATTGTTGTTCACTAATGCGGGCATGAATCAATTCAAAGATTACTTTTTGGGTAATAAACCTGCCCCTTACCCTAGAATTGTGGATACACAAAAGTGTTTACGCGTTAGTGGGAAACATAATGACCTAGAAGAGGTTGGAGTTGATACCTACCATCATACTATGTTTGAGATGCTCGGTAACTGGAGCTTTGGTGATTATTTTAAAGAAGAAGCAGTGTTGTGGAGCTGGGAATTATTAACAGAAGTATATGGCATTCAGAAGGATAGGTTATACGCATCTGTGTTTGAAGGGGATGAAGCAGAAAACCTTCCAGCATCAACTGTAGCATTGAAAGTTTGGAAATCATTACTCCCAGATGATCATATCGTGTATGGCAATAAAAAAGATAATTTTTGGGAAATGGGGGATACAGGGCCATGTGGACCTTGTAGTGAAATACATGTTGATTGTCGACCAGATGAAGAGAGGGCAATTACACCAGGACATTTATTGGTAAATAAAGATCATCCTCAAGTCATTGAAATCTGGAATAATGTATTCATGCAATATAATCGTCTAAAGGATGGAAGTTTACAGCCATTAGCGGCAACGCATGTAGATACTGGCATGGGACTAGAACGTTTGGTACGCGTGTTGCAGGGGAAATCTTCTAATTATGACACTGATATTTTTTCTGGGTCTATTCAACAGACAGAAAAAATATCAGGTAAAAAATACAGTTTTGGTGATTCAAAGCAGGATGTAGCATTTCGTGTATTAGCAGATCATATTCGAGCTATAGCATTCACTATTGCAGATGGCCAATTGCCTTCTAATACTGGAGCGGGTTATGTTATACGTAGAATTTTGCGTAGAGCAGTTCGTTATTACTATTCTTACTTGGAAGTTAAGGAGCCAATGCTTCATAAATTGTTGCCAGGTCTAGCAGAACAATTTAAAGATGTATTTCCTGAATTGCTTTCTCAACTAAATTTTGTTTCTAAAGTAGTCAAGGAAGAAGAAGACACATTCTTACGTACGCTTGGGAAAGGATTGAAAAAAATTGATGACCTCATTTCTATTTCTAAGGTTGATGGAGTTTTAAATGGTAGTGCAGCCTTTGAATTGTATGACACCTATGGATTCCCAATAGATTTAACCAGATTGATCTCTCAAGAACATGGTATTGAAGTGGACGAGTTGGGATTTGAAAAAGAGATGCAAGTGCAGAAGAATAGAAGTCGCGCTGCTACTGCAACCGATGTAGATGATTGGATTGAAGTCAGTAAGCCTGATGCCATACAAAATTCAGGCTCTACAAATGGTTTTATTGGGTATGATGAATTGCAGTGTGAGACGAAACTCCTTCGGTATAGAAAAGTTGTTGCGAAAGGACAAACTACCTTTCAATTGGTATTAGCTCGTACCCCATTTTATGCTGAAAGTGGTGGTCAGGTTGGAGATACCGGCTCAATTATAATGCAAGGAGAGGTATTAACTGTACTGAATACAAAAAAAGAAAATGATCTTATTGTCCATTCTGTCGAGGCTATGCCAGATGTAATTGATGCTGATGTTATAGCAAAAGTAGATGAGGCTAGGCGGAAAGAAATTACGTTGCATCATACTGTAACACATCTTTTACATGCTGCATTGAGAATAGTATTAGGCAGCCATGTTGCACAAAAAGGATCGCTTGTACAAGACAAAGGAATGCGTTTCGATTTTTCTCATTTTGCAAAAATGACGGATGAAGAAATGGATCAAGTAACTACAATTGTTAATCAAAAAATAAGAGAAAATATCCCAGTGGTTATTCGGGAAATGAATAAAGCAGAAGCGTTGAAGCTTGGGGCTATGGCATTGTTTGGTGAAAAATATGGTGACAAGGTTAGAGTGGTAACGATTGATCCTAATTATTCTGTGGAACTATGCGGAGGCACACATGTTTCTTCTACAGGTGAATTGGGGTATTTTATGTTAGTTTCTGAATCAGGTATTGCAGCTGGAGTTAGAAGGATTGAGTCTGTTTGTGGCCAAGCAGCAGATATAAAGAATGCAGAAATCCAACTATTGTTGAAGAAAGCTCAAGCTGCTTTAAAAAATCCACATGATATTGTAAAGGCCATCGAACAGCAACTTGACGAGACTGCTGGGTTAAAAAAACTACTTGATCAGACAGAAACCAAGTTGCTTGCTTTTCTTCAAAAAGAATTATTGGGCAAAGCAGAACAGATCAAGGGAATTAATTTTATCTCAGGAGTTATAGATGTTTCATCTCCTGAAATGCTTAAAAAGTTATGTAATGATTTGCGTAACGGGTTTTCAAAAACAGTGGTGATGATCTGTTCAAACAATTCAGGAAAACCACATGTAGCAATAGGGATATCTGATAGCTTATCAGTAGATAGTAGCTTAGATGCAGTAGCACTCATTAAATCTCATGTAGCTTCAGCTATCAAAGGCGGTGGAGGTGGCCAAAAAGTATTGGCAACAGCAGGTGGGCAGAATCCAGACGGCTTGCAACTTGCTATTCAGGCGGTTCGTAAAGTCCTTTCTTAGGTTTTTTGACTAAGGTTTATCGTGCGTGGTTACAATTTCTTTGGGTAAATTACAGAAAATATAGGTTTGATGACAGGGGATCTTTTATCAAAGTATGAAGCGGTTATTGGTCTTGAGGTGCATGCGCAACTTCAAACTGAAAGTAAATTATTTGCAGGTGATGCTAATTCATTTGGGGCTTCACCAAATACACATGTTAGTGCCATCACGCTTGGTCATCCTGGCACGCTCCCTAAAATGAATCGAAAGGCTATTGAGTATGCAATTAGAATGGGACTAGTTTGTCATGCTGACATTGCAAAATATAATTACTTCGCCCGGAAAAATTACTTCTATCCTGATCTTCCCAAAGGGTATCAGATTTCTCAACATACTACACCGATTTGTTCAGGTGGATTTGTGTCTATTAAAACGTCATCTGGAGATAAAGATGTGTTGCTTACAAGAATACATCTTGAAGAGGATGCTGGCAAAAGTATACACGATCAGCATGAAGAATTGACCTTACTTGATTATAACAGAGCAGGTGTTCCATTGATAGAAATTGTTACAGAGCCTGTTATTCATTCTTCGGAAGAGGCTGCTGCATATGTTACTGAAATAAGAAAGATTGTTCGTTGGATTGGAATATGTGATGGAAATATGGAAGAAGGAAGTTTGAGATGCGACGCAAATATTTCAATTCGGATGAAGGGTGACAAGAAGTTAGGCACGCGTGTAGAAGTAAAAAATTTAAATTCAATTAAGCACGTAAAACATGCTATTGAAATTGAAATTGAACGACTTGTTGGAATCACAGAGAGAGGGGAATCTATTATTCAGCAAACCCGTAGTTATGATGCCGATAGGGGAACCACTTTTGCTATTAGAACAAAAGAGGATGCTGAAGATTATCGATATTTCCCAGAGCCCGATTTGGCTCCTTTTCATTTTACAGACTCATTTATTGAAGCGATCAAAAGCAAGTTACCTAGTTTGCCTAAGCAGCGAAGTGATCATTACATCAATGATTTAGGATTAACCGAATATGACGCATTCCAATTGGTTGATGAGAAATCATTAAGCGATTTGTTTGAGCGAATCGCTGCTGTAACTAATCATAAAAAGTTGCTTGCTAATTTTTTTCTAGGTCCAGTTCGGTCGCATCTTAATGCCAATGAATTGGGCTGGGATGCTGTTGACATAAGTCCTTCTCAATGGGATGGTTTGCTTTCGTTAGTTTCAGACGGTAAAATTGCTTTTTCCATTGCAGCTCAAGAAATTTTACCTCAACTTTATGGGAATGATAAAGCATCTGCATTAGAGATTGCAACTCAACAAAATTTAATTCAAGATGCCGGTGCTGATGAAATAACAGCTTGGGTTCAACAGGTATTGAATGCAATGCCTGACAAAGTAGATGAATTCAGAAAAGGTAAGAAAGGATTAATCGGACTTTTTGTAGGAGAGGTTAAGAAAGTATCTAAAGGTAAAGCAGATCCTCGTATAGCTACTGAATTACTAAATGAATTTTTAAATAAAAAATAATACGAATGAAAAATTTAGTTTTCATTGTTTTGGCATTCTTGTTCATTTCAACGCTTGGATGTAAGGAAAGGGATAGTAATATTAAAGTGAAGGTGGATATGGTAAATGGGTCTGCTAAGCAATATGTCTATTTAGATTTGGTAGAACTTGACGGCGTTGCCCCAACAGTCTTTGATTCTGTACTAATAGATAAAGAAAATGGTCATGGTGAACTTCGGGGAGGTAAAAAAGATCCGGAGGCACTATACAGAATACGTTTTCAAAAAGATCAAGGAGATTTTTTTATTGTACCCGACCAAGATGAAATCATCCTAAGAATTGACATTAAAAAACCTGATCTGTACACAGTTAGTTCGTCTGGAAGTAAAGATTTAAAATCCCTTTTAATTGGATTCAATAGCAGAATTGCTTCAATTGATTCAATTCGTGGGGTAGTTCAGTCGTTTGGAGCTGCTAATGATAGTGGAAGGGTTCGTGCGGAGCAGACGTATATGAAAACAGTAAGTGAAACTGGAATGTATTTAGTGGATGTTGCTCGCACTACGCCTACTGCTTCAGTAGCATTGTATGCACTTACCATGGCAAAAAACAATGTTAGCGATACGCTTGTATTACCTGTTGTTGATGGATTGAGTTCTCGCTTTCCTAACTCGCCAAGAATTTATAAATTTTCCGAAATTTATAAGAGCATGTCTAATGTAAAAATGGAATCTGAACTAGTGGGAAAGCCTGCTCCAGATTTTAGTTTACCGGATGTAAATGGGAATATGATTGAGTTAAAATCACTTCGTGGGAAATATGTTCTTATTGATTTTTGGGCCAGTTGGTGCAGACCGTGTAGGATGGAAAACCCTAATGTTGTTCAAGCTTATCAGAACTTTAGAGACAAAAACTTTGTCATATTAGGTGTTTCACTAGATAAGGAAAAGGAGCCATGGTTAGAGGCAATTAAAAATGATAAATTGGACTGGTTGCAGGTGAGTGACTTAAAATTCTGGGACAGTGAAGTTGTTCCATTATATAAAATTGAAGGTATTCCATACAATGTTTTAATAGACCCTGATGGTATAGTCATTGCAAAAGAATTGAGGGGAAGTGCATTGCAAGACAAACTAAGAAGTATTTTTAAGTAGCGTAAAAAAGGCCTATTGATAAGTAGGCCTCTTTTTTTTTAATTCATAAAACGCGTTGTATTAATAGTACTAATTTTCTGCTTTTGGATTTATTTTCTTTCGTTTGCTAATTTGCAATAATAAAACAGGAAGCAACACTAAATTGGTTACTGTTGCTGTTAAAAGCGTAAAAGAGGTAAGCCATCCTAGTGCTTGTGTACTTCCGAATCCACTGAAGACAAAGATTACAAATCCTGCAATCAAAACAAGGGATGTGTATACAATACTTATTCCGGTCTCCCTAATTGTTTGAATTACTGTTTGATTAACATCGCCATTAAATCTAGGTAATTCTTGTTTGAAATTGACTAGAAATCGAATAGTGATGTCTATGGCAATTCCTAGGGCTACGCTGAATACAAGAACTGTTGAAGGCTTTATAGCAATGCCTACCCATCCCATGAGACCAGCTGTCATGAGAAGTGGAATTAAGTTTGGAATCAGTGAGCATACTAGTACGCGTAATGATTTGAAAAGGTAAAGCATGCAAAGGGATATGAGCAAAAACGCCCAAAATATACTTTCTTTCAATCCCTTTATGATGAATCTACTTCCTTCTAAAAAGGTAATACTTGTTCCGGTAAACGTTATGTTGAATTTACTAGTATCGAAAATGGTTGTGGCTTCATGCGCTAAGGTGTCTATCAATTCTGGCATTCTTTTGCTTCCCACATCCGCCATGTTAACACTTATTCTAGTTACTTGTCTATTGCTATCAATGAAAGCAGACATAAGCTTTTGAAGTGATCCGTCATTTTCTTTACTGTCTTTTTTAGCCTTTAAGTAATCTGCCATAAACGCGCCATCAAACGCATTGGGCATTGAATAGTTATTGCTATCCCCATCATAGAATCCTTGTCTAGCAAATTTTAATCCCTCTGCAAGAGATAATGGCCTAGCCATTTCTGGCTTGGCTGCTATGATTGCACTATATCTAGAAACTTGGTCAAATATTGCGAGTGATCGTGATCCTGCAATACCATTCTTCTTTTTTGCGTCAATTAAAATTTCTAAAGGCATTATACCTCTAAAATTGGATTCAAAAAATTTAAGATCAGCATATATAGGATCTTTCTTTGGTAAGTCGTCAACAATAAATGCTTCAGTTCTTAGTCTCATTATTCCTGCTATGGAAAATGCTACAAGAATAATCGTGGATGCATAAATCATTTTTTTATGTGAAAAGACCCATCCTTCGATATTGGTGAGTACGCTAATAATCCATTTATTATCTAAGTATGCAGTATGTTTCTTTTTAGGCTCTTTCATGTAGAACAGGGCAATTGGAATCATTACTAATGAAATGAAAAACAATGCCATGATGTTTATGCCTGCTACAATTCCAAATTCACGAAGGATTGCACTTTTGGTAATAGAAAATACCGCAAATCCTACAGCTGCACTTATGTTACAGAAAAGGGTAACAACACCCATTTTACCAATCATTTCTTCTAAAGCCTTTGTTTTATCGCCAACTCTGAGAAATGAAGTATGGTATTTATTTATGAAATAAATACAATTTGGAATACCAATTACAACGACTAATGGAGGTATTAGCGCATTTAGTAATGTGATGCGAAAGCCTAACATATGGATTGTTGCAAGGCTATAAATCACGCCTACAATAACTACGGACAACGACAGTAACGTTGTGCTAAGGGATCTAAAAAAAATGAATAGTATTAGTGCCGACAATAAAATAGAACCCAAAAGAAAAAATTGCATTTCTTTAGCAATCCTTACTGCAACATTATTTCTAATTAATGGGAGACCACTTAAATGGAGCTCGTAATTGGTTTCTTTTTGAAATAGTTTTGCTTCTGCTTCAATGGCAGAAACAACTTTTTCTCTTGCTTTTGAATTGAGTATTTTTTTATTAATTCTTACCCCTAATAAATAGGCTTTTGTTTCTGGGTTATATAGTAATCCTCTATAAAAAGGAAGGGAATAAAAAATATCCTTAAGGCTGTCAAGTGTTTTTTGATTATCTACTCTTGCAGGAAATATCTTTATTGCATCAAGTTTTTCAGTACTGTCGTTTTTGTGTAAAGTAATTGCTCCAGGAATTCCAATTATATCTTCAACTCCTTCAATCTTTTTTAGCCTTTCTTGAAAAAAAGAAAGTGCATTGAAGTCTTTCACTTGGAAAAGTTGGTTCGTAACAAATCCAATGGTTAAGAGATTCCCATCCTCTCCAAATTTCTTCTTAAAATCCAAGTATGCAATATACTTTGGGTTGTTGGTTGGGATTGCCCTTGAGAATTCATAGCTCAATTCTACTTTACTGGCTTGGTAGGCTAGTAGGATTGTTAAGATTGCAGTTGCAATAATTAGCTGTATTCTGTATTTAAGGACTGACTTACCAAGTGCCTGCCACATAGTATAAATTTCCTACAAAGGAAAGAAATTTAACTCGCTCCCTTTCAAACTTTTTCCATTTACCCTCAGGCACTATGATTTCGCTACTTTTGTCTTATGAAATTGCACTGTTTTCTGTTTTATCTATGGGCTGGCTTAGCTTCAATTCAAGCGCAGTCAATACCTCCCATAGGACAATGGAGAGATCATGTGCCTAATAGAAATGTTATGCATGTGGAGCTTTTTTCTGATGAGGTATTTGCCGCTACTCCATTTGGTGTGTTTACCTATGATCAAGCTAATAATGAGTTTCACCGGAAAACAAAAGTAAATGGATTGTCAGATATAGGATTGAAGGTACTTGGCAAAGACCCAATATCAAATCGTATTTGTATTGTTTATGCAAATTCAAATGTCGACATCATTGACGGTAATTTGGTTAGTAATATTCCTGATATTTTATTAAAGAAGACTTCATCGGATAAGACCATTAACAACGTTGCCTGGATAGGAGACTACATTTACTTGTCTTCTAACTTGGGTATTATTGTAGTAAATCCAGCAAAAAATGAAATCAAGGATACTTACATTACGGGTCAAACGATTCAAGAAGAAAAAGTTTACCAGGTTTCAGTGTTGAATGGTGTCATGTATGCCGCAACCGAAAATGGGTTAAAAAAGGCAACTTATAATTCTTCAAATACAAATGGAATTGGAGCTTGGAGTTTGGACGAGGACATCATGCTTTCTGCTGGTAAATACGATGATTTACTAGTATGGGATGATCAATTGATTGCCCAGAAAGGTGATTCTATTTTTATAAAACGTTCTGACGTCTGGTCCTTATATTATGCCTCAACCAAGCCAATTAGCAGATTACGCTTGAGTAACCATAAATTATTCATGTTTCAAGCTGATCAAGACCAATCAGATATAGAGATTTTTACTAGTCCTAATGACTCCACGCACACGTTGTATAGTGCCAATCTTTCTGCCCCATTGGATTGCAAAGAAGTGGATGGAGTGCTATGGGTTGCAGATCGCGAAAAAGGACTTCTCCGCGTTGAAGGAAGAAATGTACAAGTGATTAAGCCTTCTTCTCCAAACGATATTGCAACCGGAGAAGCTATTTATTTTAATAAAAATATTTGGGCTACAGAAGGATCTGTCGGTCAAAATTGGCAAGGGCATTCAAATAAAGGAGGAGTTTTTCGCTTTGATGGGAATAATTGGACTTCTTATAGCAATCAAACAAATGCCGAATTGGATTCGTTAACAGATATCATTTCAATAACAGGAGATCTTTCAACAGGAGATGTTTTTTTGGGGTCATTTGGTGGTGGATTAGCAAGCCTTAATCAATCAGAGGTAAAGGTATATAAACAAAATAGTCCCATATCACCATCTGCACCAATTCAGAATTCATATTTACTAGGAGGTGTCAGTTCAGATCAAGAAAATAACATATGGGTAACTAATTATGGTGCATCAAATGGATTGTTGGTAAAGAAGCCTGATGGTACTTGGAAAAGTTTCAATGTCCCATTTCAATATACAGACAATGCTGTTGGTAAAATACTAATAGATGCATCATCTCATAAATGGATTATTTCTCCTAAAGGAAATGGATTATTTTGTTTCGATGATGCTAGTACTATTGATCAACTCAATGATGATCAATGGAGGTATTTTCGTCAGGGTAAAGGGAGTGGAAATCTTCCCTCTTCGAATGTATTGAGTATTGCATCTGATCGAAATGGATTCATCTGGGTTGGAACAGATAAGGGTGTTGGAATTATTCAATGTGGAGATAATATTTTTAATGCTGCAGAATGTGAGGCATTATTGCCAATCGTTCAACAAGATGCGTATGCAGGACTTTTATTTGGTGAAGAGCCAGTATATGATATTGCGATTGATGGGGCTGATAGAAAATGGATAGCAACCCATCATGGTGTTTGGTTGATTTCTGCTGATGGACAAAAGGTGATTTACCGTTTTACCAAAACTAGTAGTCCTTTATTGAGTGATGTAGTTCACCACATCGTTTTGAATAAAGAATCTGGTGAGGTATTCTTTTTGACTGATTGGGGTATTTGTTCATTCAGAGGAACAGCTACTGAGCCTGATGTTGTAAAGCAGAAGGTTATTGTTTTTCCAAACCCTGTACCTTCTAGTTATGCTGGCGTTATTGCTATGAAAGGTATTCCTGAAAATTCATGGGTAAAGATTACTGAGCTTGATGGTAGACTTGTTTTCCAGACAAGGTCATTGGGTGGACAAGCTGTTTGGAATGGTCGAAATTATAAAGGTGAAAAAATAACAAGTGGTGCTTACCTTATTTTTATATCCAACGAAAGCAACACTGAACAATTAGCAACAAAAATATTTTTCATTAAATAATTTACTGTGCTCCATCAAACAAAAGGAATTATTATTCGAACTGTGAAGTATGGCGAAACATCGTTAGTTGTTTCTGCATTTACGGAATTGTTTGGTGTGCAGCAGTATATGGTGAAGGGTGTTAGGTCTACAAAAAAGTCAGCTGTTGTTTCTGCTTCTCAATTGCAAGTTGGGAATATCTTAGATATGACGGTATATCATAATGACCGAAATGCATTACAGCATATCAAGGAATGCAAGCAGGCGGTCTATTATGAATCATTGTTTAGTGACGTAAAGAAAAACTCGGTGATGCTATTCATGATTGAGATACTTCAAAAATGTTTACGCCAACCCGACCCTCATCCGGAATTATTTTATTTTTTGGAAGATTTGCTTGTTGGTTTAGATAAAAGCACAAATTATCAAACAGCAAATATTCCAATATTTTTCATGTTGCACCTTTCACATTTTTTTGGTTTTAGGATGATGGATAATTACGACAATGCAAATAATATCATTGATTTACGTGAAGGGCAGTTTGTTTCTAACATGCCGATTCATCAGCAAATATTATGTGAGCCTTATAGTGAGTGCATTTCTTTATTCCTGAGATCCATGCAGGTAAAGGATCTTGATCAGATTAAATTGAACCGGCAAGTTCGGTTTGAATTATTGAATGCATGTATTGATTACTATGCATTACATATTCAGCCATTTGGGGTCATGCGTTCTTTATCTGTAATTAGAACTGTGTTGGAGGATTAATTAAATTAATCTTTTCGAAGTTAATTTAGCATCAAGTTGAATAACACCTGGTTTCTTGCCTTTTTCAAAACTTCCAAGTTCTTTATCTCTTCCTAGTGCTTTTGCCCCATTGCTGGTAGCCCATCCAAGAATTAATTCAAGTGGTATCTCAGGATGTTTTTCTCTGATTGTTCTGACCTCAGCTGAAATGCTAAGCTGCCAATTGCTGCTATAGCTATCTGTTCCAAGTACAATGTCAACCCCATGTTTCATGAGCATAGGTATAGGAGGCATTTTATTCTCAATGTATAAATTTGCATTTACACATAGACAAAAATGAACTCCGCTAAGATTTTCTTTTGCATACTCGACTGCAAAATCAATATCCGATTCGGGTATAAATGTATTGTGAACTAAAATGATCCGTTGTCCATTTGTAAAATGTGGTAAGCAGGATCTTAGAGCTGACTTACCTGTTATGGGGAAAGGGCTTTTGTCGAATCCGAACTTTTTTAAAAAGGGTAAATAATCTCCACCTCCAGTTATGTACAATTCATCCTCTGCTGGATTTTCCTGATTGTGCATGGAGATAACTTTATGCTTTGTTTGCTCGTTGATGTTTTTGAATGTGAGGTCACTAATTGTATAAGGGGCATGGGGCACAAGAGCCGTCATAAAGTGATTAACTTGAAGTTGATTTGATTTTTCAGCCTCATCAAATTCATTGAGTACATCACCATAGTGTGCTAAATTTTTCTGAGCGAGCTCATTACTGAAGCTTAATACTTCAACAAAATTATTCCACTTAATACTGCTTTTAAGTTTTGTTTCCAGTGTATTGGCTGTGTTCCCAATATCACCAACGGCAACTATACCATCTTCGTACATTTCAACTTCTGCCTTATTTATTCGATCCAATATAACCTCCATAGGGAAGTCTCGCTTTCCTACTACATCCAATAAGAATGGAATAAGCCCAGTATGTGGTGGAATTACATCCTTTAAATGGCTTAATTCAAGGTGGCAGTGGGCATTTATAAAACCAGGACTGAGAATTCCATTCAATTTTTGAATATCGCCTCCTGCTATGGTCTCATCAATGATATCAATAACCGTTCCTTCGGTATCTGTAATCAAAACATAATTGCCATCTAGCAATTCAAATCCATCGAATATCTTTTCTGCTTGAAATTTGAGGTGTTTCATCTTAGTAAAATGAGTAACTTTGCCATCAAATTTACAGATTAATACTGGACGCTTGTCCTCCCTCTCCGATATGTTAGATAAATTAGAAGCCATTAAGGCAAAATTCGATGATATAGCAGTCGCCCTTACCAATCCGGAGGTTGTTAATAATAACAAGAAATTTGAGCAATTAAGTAAGGAATATCGAAGCTTAGAAAAAATCGTCGTTGCTTATTTAGCCTATAAAAAGTTATTATCAGACTTGGAATTTAACCGTGAGGCACTCATGGGGGATGATGAAGAACTGCGCGAACTCGCAAAAGCAGAATCAGCTGATTTAGATCTACAAAAAGATAGTTTTGAGAAGCAAATTCGTAATATGTTGATTCCTAAGGATCCGCAAGATGAAAAGAATGCGATCATAGAAATCAGGGCTGGAACCGGTGGAGATGAGGCTTCCTTGTTTGCTGGAGATTTAATGCGGATGTACTTGCGGTATTGTGAAGGGAAAGGTTGGAGAACTGCTCTATTGTCAGAAAATGAAGGTACTATGGGCGGTTACAAAGAAGTGCAAATTGAGGTGACTGGCGATGAAGTCTATGGTACATTGAAATTCGAAAGTGGAGTTCATAGGGTTCAACGAGTACCCGATACAGAGGCGAGTGGAAGAGTTCATACCAGTGCTGCTACCGTTGCTGTAATGCCCGAAGCGGAAGAAGTTGATCTAGATATCAGGGAGAGTGATGTAAAAATGGAGACGTCAAGAAGTGGAGGTGCCGGTGGTCAGAATGTAAATAAAGTTGAAACGAAAGTAATGCTTACGCATATCCCAACAGGTACAGTCGTTATCTGCCAAACCGAGCGTACACAGTTGGGAAATAGGGAAAAAGCAATGCAAATGCTACGAACTCGATTATATGAAGAGCAAGTTCGAAAGCAAGAAGATGAAATTTCTAGGCATCGTAAAAGCCTCGTTAGTACAGGAGATCGCTCTGCTAAAATTCGCACCTATAATTTTCCTCAGGGTAGGGTGACCGACCACCGAATTGGCATGACTTTATACAATATTCAAGATGTCCTCAATGGTAATTTAGTGGAATTGATTGACGCACTTCAATTTGCAGAAAATGCCAGCAAACTAACCCAGTAATCTCCCGTTGGGTTACTCATTCCTTCCTGCTAAAAAATAATTTCTGATTTTATTATCTCTTTAACAGTCATAATGCATGATTGAACGTCTATATATTGTGTAGGGTTCGTTCAGTGAGTTTTATCGAGGCGATGGAGAGTTTATGGTATAGGAAACTACACCTTGTGTTTTTTAAACAGGTAACACAATTTTTTTTCATAAGCAGTTAGTTTTGGTTACGGCCCCTATTTCCATAGGGGCTTTTTTTTACTACCCAAGCCCCTGCAATTGAGCCAATTGTATCCGCTAACGCATCCCAGAGTGAAAAAGAGCGGTTAGTGAAATAGCGTTGATAGTATTCCATCCCTAAACCATAGGCAGAGGCTAGAAAAATTAAAATGAATAATACCCTAGAGGGAGCGTACTTTTTATTTATGGAGTAATAGGATCCCCATAAGAACACAAAAACAGCAAAAAGGCTGAAATGAATGACTTTATCAAAGCCGGGGATACCCAAAAGGCCATTTCCTCCAAGTCCATCGGTTGAAATGGACAGCAATAAAAATATAACGCTAGTCCATACAATAGAGGGCCATATGCTTGAAAGGCTTTTATGTATCATTTAAGATCCAATAAGCGCTTTGTAAGCATCAACGCTTAATAGTGATTCCAATTGTGATGGATCTTGGATCGTCATTTTAATCATCCATCCATCTCCATAAGGATCTTGATTGACTAATTCTGGTTGACTATCAAGTAGAGGGTTTTTTTCGATTAAGGTTCCGGATACAGGTAAAAATAGGTCGCTTACTGTTTTTACTGCTTCAACTGACCCGAAAACAGCTTCAGCACTTAATTCCTTTCCTATAGTGTCGATATCAACATAAATGATATCACCTAATTCGCCTTGTGCAAACTCAGTAATACCAACGGTTGCTACGTTTCCTTCTATTGCAATCCATTCATGTTCTTTTGTATACTTCAATTGTTCAGGAAAATTCATGTGCTTAATTTTAGTGCAAGTTTACAAATTTTTTGTCATCTTGATTCACTAATCCTACTAATGGGTATTGTTATTTAACAAAATCAATAATCTTGTGATATACAAATGGTTAACTAATTCTATAAAAAATGTAATTTTATCCATTGATAGATGTGATTTTCACATTGCCAACATGGCTTTTCTTAAACAAGGATATATTTTATCTGTTCTTATAAAAGAGGTCATTTTTTTAGGAAAACAAACGTTAAGAGTAGGTAGGTTTTGGAAGTTATTTTTAAATAGAAATTATTGCGCATGCAAGATTTAAATCTTCGTATTGAGGGGGATGTTAATTTTTCAGAAGAGAGAAAAAAGTGGACTACTAAATTAGATCAAGAAACGAAATTGGTTTTGGCTGAGGATGAAAAGATTTTCATGCATCAGTCATTATCTACGCCTTGTTTTAATGTAATCAGTGCATGCTATGGAATTTACCTCGAGGATTTACATGGAAATAAAATCATGGATTTCCATGGAAATAACGTTCATCAAGTTGGTTATCGAAACGAGTATGTGATGAACAAGGTAAAGGCACAAATGGATGTACTGCCATTTTCTCCTCGTCGTTATACAAACTCAATTTCTATTGAATTTTCAGAAAAGCTTCTCTCTTATTTTCCACCACAACTCAATCGTTTATTATATGCTCCAGGTGGGACTAGTGCAATTGGTATGGCACTTAAGTTGGCTAGGGTGGTTACAGGGAAGCAAAAAATCGTTTCATTGCATGATTCATTTCACGGCGCTTCAATAGATGCAATTGCAGCAGGAGGAGAAGAACAATTTAAAAAGTACATGGGAGAATTTCCCGATACCATAAATATTTCTCAGCCTAAAACTGCGCTAGGTGTAAACGCTAATCAGGATAGTCTTGCCGAAGCTAATGAGCTAGAGGAAGTTCTAAAAAATGACAAGAGTATTGGTGCGTTTATTGCTGAGACAGTCAGAAATACAGATGTTATTGTTTCTTCTAAATCATACTGGAAGCGGATTAGGGAGATATGTACTCAATATGGAGTGCTATTGATTTTGGATGAAATTCCAATTGCATTCGGAAGAACTGGGGCTATGTTTGCCTTTGAACATTTCGGTATTGTGCCAGATATTGTTTGCTTAGGTAAAGGAATGGGTGCCGGGATAATCCCGATGGCGGGTATCGTAACCAAGGAGGAATATAATATCGCTTCAGATATTGCACTTGGCCATTATACCTTTGAGAAAAATCCTTTAGGTGCGGCTGCAGGACTTGCTATGTTGGAGTTTTTAGAGGACAATAAGATAATTGAAAAAGTAGTCTCTGATCAAGAGTTCATGAACGAACAATTGTTGAAGTTGTATAGTGCTCATTCAGCCATTGGCGATGTTAGAGGCATTGGTTTATTATGGGCAATTGAACTAGTAACCGACAGAACAACGATGGAGAAGGATTGTGATCTTGCAGAGAAAGTGATGTACTATGCATTAAAGCATGGAATGAACTTCAAAGTTTCTGGAGGGAATGTTATTCAACTTTCTCCTGCATTAATTATAAATCGTGAGGAATTACAAAGGGCTGTGAATATAATCGATAATGCCTTGCAGGAATTAAGCTAATCTCTTGCCTAAATCAATTAGTTAAATAGAAGGCTATTTTTTGTCGAGCTGAATTACGGAGGTTAGAATTCCTGATTCGAAAAATACAAAAGAACGTGGTCTTTCATAAAATTTTCCTGCTGGATAAGGTCCATCTGACTTATTTCTTTGAGCTGTTTAAAATGTGGCCATCCATCTTCATCCCAACCTTCATGTTCATAATATCCACTTGCCGAAAGAATGGTGCATACCGCAACATGCATTAGGTCTTGTTTTTGCTCCTTAGTGAAGGCATGTCCAGCACCTCCAACCTCTTGAACGCCAATTAAAAAAAGAATGGATTCTAGGTCTGGCTTTTTGCCAAATTTATCCATGAGCTTTTGTTCTAGCTTCCACCACCTTACTTGCAAATCATCAGACGTCATCATAGCGCAAAGCTAATTAAGATATTTCATCCAAAGCTAGATTCCGGCTATTCAATTCACTCACGTCCTTTGCCTATCTTTGCAAAAAAAAGGGAGTATGCTTCAGCTAGGCTTTATTCGAAACAACAGAGACATAGTAATTGCTGGTTTGAAAAAGAAGAACTTTTCAGAATTTGAATTGGTAGATCAAATCATATCCTTGGATGAACAGCGTCGCAAACTTCAGATCCAGTCAGATGATTTATTAGCTCAACGAAATGCAGCTTCAAAAGCAATTGGAATGTTAGTTGGGCAAGGTCTTAAAGATGAAGCTGAGGCGAAGAAGTCCGAAGTTTCTGCATTGAAGGAAAGCATTGAAAAGATTGCTGCGGAACTGGCTAACTGCGAACAACTAGTCAATGCTAATCTTGTTCGTTTGCCAAACCTTCCAGCAGAGATAGTTCCAACTGGTAAGAGTCCTGAGGATAATGAAGTTGTTCGGACATCAGGCGCTATCCCTACCTTACACGCAGCTGCCTTGCCACATTGGGATTTGATTACAAAATACGACTTGGTTGATTTTCAGACTGGCGTAAAAATTACAGGAAGTGGATTCCCTTTGTATAAAGGCCGTGGTGCAAAGCTCCAACGTGCATTGATTCAATATTTCCTCGATTACAATACTGCTGCTGGCTATATTGAATATCTTCCCCCTTTGATGGTTAATGAGGCCTCTGCATACGGAACTGGTCAACTTCCGGATAAAGAGGGACAGATGTATTACATGCCCGCAGATAATTTCTATCTTATTCCCACAGCGGAAGTCCCCATTACAAATATTTACCGCGACGAAATAATTGCTCAGACTGATTTACCCATAAAGATGACTGCCTATACACCTTGTTTTAGAAGGGAAGCAGGAAGTTTTGGGAAAGATGTTCGTGGATTGAATAGAGTGCATCAGTTTGATAAAGTGGAGATTGTTTATTTAACAGAGGCAGAATATAGTTATGTAGTACTTGATGAAATGGTTGAGCACGTAGAGAAGTTAATTCAGTCCCTAGGCTTGCCTTATAGGATATTACGCTTATGCGGAGGTGATATGAGTTTTGCATCTGCACTTACCTATGATTTTGAAGTATACAGCACAGCACAACAACGATGGCTAGAGGTTAGCTCAGTGTCTAATTTTGAAGCATTTCAAACCAATCGACTAAAAATTAGATCAAAGGATAAACAAGGAAAACCAGAGTTGCTGCATTCCCTGAATGGAAGTTCTTTGGCATTACCTAGAATATTAGCAAGTATTTTAGAGAACAACCAAGTTGAAGATGGAATTGAAATTCCTTTAGTGTTAAGGCATTACTTTGGGGCTGATAAAATTTCCTGATTCGCTAATTGAAATGCATCAATCCTTTTGTTCATAATGCTAAACCAAATGGGTGGGAATAGTGATAGAATCATCATTCCTGGATACCCTGTTGGCATTTGAGGAGCATGTTCATGATGTCTTAGCAATTGATATTTTCTGCTGGCCATGTAATGATGGTCGCTATGTCTTGATAATTCAAAAAGCATTAGTCTTCCAAGAATATGATTGCTGTTCCAACTGTGAATAGGCAGCGTACGTTCATAATTACCTGAACTATTTTTTTCTCTTTCTAATCCATAATGCTCGATGTAGTTAACGGTTTCAAGTAATAGAAATCCGATTGTTGCAGCAGATACAAAGTAAAGCATAGTGTTTATGCCAAATAGAAAAAATATGATAGTGATCAATGCAAGTTGTAGGAATTGAAATTGAATCATTTGATTTGAGAAATGTAAGATTGGCTTTCTTTTCTTGCGTTGGTCTGCAGCTGCTATTCTCCATGCAGAAAAATAACCAAGAATGATTGTTCTGAAATAGAATAAATAAATAGGCTCTCCACGTCTGGCGCTGCTTGGGTCTTCTTTTGTTGAAACATTTTTGTGGTGCCCCTGATTATGCTCTATATAGAAATGCATGTATAATGAAGAGAGTAGTAAAGCTTTAGCTAAGTTTCTTTCGTATAGATTTTTTCTATGTCCTAGCTCATGGCCTACATTGATCCCAAATGTTCCACATAGCAATCCCATAACGAAAATTCTACCTATCAATTCAATAGATGTTAATGATGCTACTTGAGTAGATTCTAAGAAAAAATAAAGCGAACAATATTGTATTGGTACTATTAAGTAAAGCCAATAATCATAAAGCCTGTCTTGCTTTGC
Source organism: Chitinophagaceae bacterium (assembly GCA_947451935.1). GTDB lineage: Bacteria > Bacteroidota > Bacteroidia > Chitinophagales > Chitinophagaceae > Pollutibacter. Next base: position 60,432 of record CANGBH010000001.1, on the reverse strand, counting down.
CATTTCTTCCTCAGCTGTGCTAAGATTATTTGTTTTAGCGGGTATTATTAATTCTACCAATGGAATAAATGCAAAAGCATATAACATAGGTGTTGCTATAATCCATCCAGTGTTGGTGAATGCAAAATAAGCAAGGATGAAAATACTTAGCGGGGCACCAAATTTGATTGCTCTAAGTTTCATAGTTGTAGCATTAAATTAGAAACATATCTACTGCTGTTTTATAAAATTAAGACTTCATCATCTTTTGTAACCAGCTAGTCAATGAAAATAAAATGAGTGAAGCTAGTCCTGCAAGTATAACAAAGAGTAGAAAGAAGTCATACATGTTATGCATTTCAAAGCCCAAGAATGAAGTAGTTGTTCCTTGGTCTGGATACAAGGCGCTTAACTTGCCAGCAAGTTTGTTTGCAAATGCGTTAGCAAGAAACCATACAGCCATGAGTAATGATGATAATTTCAATGGAGATAGTTTGTTGAATAAAGACATACCAATTGGGGAAAGACAAAGTTCACCCCAAGTGTGTAGGATGTATAGTCCAGTAAGCCATATCATTCCCACTTTGATACCAGGTTGTACATCTTTAACGCCGGTGGCAATCCACAAATACCCTAGTGCAAGCAATAGTAATCCCAGTGCCATTTTTGTTGGGGATGAAGGTTCATATTTTCCTAGCTTAAGCCAAATCCATGCAAAAACCGGCGCAAAACTAACTACGAATAATGAATTTAATGATTGGAAAAAACTGGCTGGAACCTCATCAAATAGGATGTCTTGATTTCCCTTGGTGAGTAAAGAATAATTAAGGTATAAAATGCCTAGTCCCATTAGGGCTAATAAAAAATAAACTGTATTTCTAAGCTTAACATCATTTGCACTTAGATTAAATGTAGCTTTTTTGTATAGTTTATACGTGAATGCTAGCAGTGCAAGGGATAAGATATAAACTATCCAAACAGGAATATGTAAGCCAACATAGCGATCAGTTTGTTCATCAGCAAAAAAGGTTAATGATGCACCGCCTTGTTCAAATGCACTCCAGAAAAAGATTACAAAAAATGAGACGATGAACAATACGCTGATTTTTTTCTTTTCAAGAATAGAAAGTGTTTTGTCACTAAAAATGATAAATAAGATTAACAAAAGAGAAGCAATGAGTAAGTAGAATAAAAAGGAAAAAACTTTTGCATCTACATATACTAAGGCAATCATAAGTCCGGCAAACAATGCCATTCCAATAACAATTATGAATGGCTTTATGTTACTGTTAGTTGTTTTTTCAGGAGCGTTTCCAATTTCCTTGCCTGTATGATCCAGCAGGTATTTATCTTGAAATACTTTTTGAATAATTACACTTAGCAACATTCCTATGCCGGCTACTAAGAAGGCCCATTTGAAATCTGCTGGATTTCCAGTATCTCCAAAAAAACCACAAAGCAAGGGTCCCAAAGCGCCTCCAACATTAATGCCCATATAAAATATGGTGTAGGCTGGATCGATTCTTCTATCTCCTGGAGGATATAATTGTCCTACCATAGAGGAAATATTTGGCTTGAAGAATCCATTACCGGCTATCATGAATCCAAGTCCACAGAAAAAGAGCATCATGGAAAGGGAAGGATTGCTTTCATAGGTTGACCCACTAAAAAACAAAATGAATTCACCAATAGCCATGGTTAAACCGCCCATGATAATTGATCTCTTGTTACCCAAATATCGATCTGCCATGAAACCACCAATGAGTGGAGTCAGGTAGCTAAGACTGGTGTAGCTACCATATAAATTTGAGGCGAATGTTTTGTCAAAAAGCATGGCTTTGGTCATGAAAAGAACAAATATGGCTCGCATTCCATAGTAGTTGAATCTTTCCCACATTTCTGTGGTAAACAAAATATATAATCCTTTTGGATGCGAGGTGCTCTGTTGATGGCTCATGTGCTCAGTTTTGTGATATGGAACCTAAAATAAGGAATTTAGTTCAACGAGGTTTTCTTGTCAAAAGAATTCTCTATTCTTTTCTGCATCTGTATCTTCGCAGAGAAGCAATTAGCCTATTTATTTGAATTTTTTATTTTATGAATATACTTCTATTAGGTGCAGGAGGAAGAGAACATGCTTTTGCCCAAAAAATCAGCAAAAGCAGCCACTGTGAAAAGCTATTTATTGCTCCAGGAAACCCCGGAACTGCTCAATTTGGAGAGAATATTGCTATAGGAGTTAATGATTTTGACGCAATTGGAACCTTTTGCAAGAATCAACATATTCAAATGCTTGTGGTAGGTCCTGAAGACCCCCTTGTAAATGGCATTTTTGATTATTTTAAATCGGATATTGAATTAAGCAGCATCATTGTTGTTGGTCCTTCCGCAGCTGGTGCTCAACTTGAGGGAAGTAAGGCTTTTGCGAAAGCCTTTATGGAGAGACATGCGATTCCTACTGCATTTTACCGTGAGTTTTCGCAATCTACTTTTGAAGAAGGGCTTAATTATTTGCGTAATCATAGTTTACCTATTGTTTTAAAAGCAGATGGACTCGCAGCGGGGAAAGGAGTAGTCATTGCACAAACGCATGAAGAGGCGTTGCATACTTTTGAGGAGATGATCCAGCTTTCCCGCTTTGGTAAAGCAGGAGAAAGGGTTGTGGTGGAATCTTTCCTGACAGGGGTAGAACTAAGTGTCTTTGCCCTAACTAATGGCGAGAAGTATGTACTGCTCCCCGAGGCTAAGGATTACAAACGAATCGGAAAGGGAGATACCGGTCCAAACACCGGAGGTATGGGTGCTATTAGTCCAGTTCCTTTTGCTGACAAAGTATTCATGGATAAGGTTATTAAACAAGTCGTAGAGCCAACTATAAAAGGCATAGCGGATGAAGGATTAGTTTATCATGGCTTTGTTTTCTTTGGTTTAATCAAGGTAGAGGGAGAACCTTTTGTCATTGAATACAATTGTAGAATGGGCGATCCGGAGACAGAAGTGGTGCTGCCACGATTGGCTTCTGATTTGGTCGAATTATTTTTAGCTATGGCACAAGGGAAACTGGAGAATGGATTAATTGAAACAGATACCCGTGCTGCAGCTACTATAGTGTTAGTTAGTGGGGGGTATCCAGGTGATTTTGAAAAGGGGAAGCTAATATCAGGACTAGATGAGGCTTCAGGAGCTCAAACTATGGCTTTTCATGCCGGAACCATGGAAAAGGACGGCAATTACTACACCAATGGGGGGCGTGTTGCTGCAATTACATCCTACGGAACCACTATACAGAAGGCAGTTTCATCATCGCTGGCTAAGATCAAAAGCATCCACTTCGAAAAAATGGACTTTAGAGAAGATATTGGCTATGAGTTTCCTGGATAGTTTTCTAATAAAAGCACTTTAACATTATTATCTAGATCCTTATTAAAATTATTGATTGTTTATCCCTTTTTTTATTTCAACTTTGTAGCATCTAAAAAATTCAGAACTAATGGGACTTTTCACATGGTTTACACAAGATATAGCAATTGATTTGGGTACAGCAAACACCCTTATTATTCATAACGATGAAATTGTTGTGAATGAGCCTTCTATTGTGGCATTGGATCGAAATAACCCAAAAATACTGTTAGCTGTAGGTAAGAAAGCGTTGTTAATGCATGAGAAAACACATGAAAGTATTAGGACAGTCCGTCCATTGAAAGATGGAGTAATTGCAGATTTCAATGCTGCAGAATTGATGATTAGGGAAATGATAAAACTTATTTATCCTAAGAAGCCCCTTTTCCCACCTAGCTGGAAAATGATGATTTGTATTCCTTCTAGTATTACTGAAGTTGAAAAAAGAGCTGTTAGAGATAGTGCTGAACAAGCGGGCGCAAAGGAAGTTTATCTTATACATGAACCAATGGCCGCCGCCCTAGGTATAGGTATTGATGTTACTGAACCTATTGGTAATATGATTATTGATATTGGAGGCGGTACCACTGGTATAACCGTTATCGCTCTAGCAGGAATTGTGTGTGATCAGTCTATTCGTATTGCCGGTGATGAATTTACAGCAGACATAATGGAAGCCTTAAGAAGGTATCATAGTTTGTTGATTGGTGAGAGAACAGCTGAACAAATAAAAATTCACGTTGGTGCTGCTATGAAGGATTTGGATAATCCACCCGATGATATGGCTGTAAATGGAAGAGATCTTGTTACAGGTATACCAAAGCAAATCATGGTTAGTTACCAAGAAATTGCCGAGGCATTAGACAAATCAATTTTCAAAATTGAGGAAGCTATTCTTAAGGCATTGGAGACTACTCCACCAGAATTGGCTGCAGATATTTATAGAAGAGGATTATATATTACTGGTGGAGGGTCATTGCTAAAGGGATTGGATAAGCGTCTTTCAATGAAGATTAAATTACCTGTTCATGTTGCAGATGATCCTCTAAAAAGTGTAGTGCGTGGAACAGGTTTGGCTTTGAAGAACTATCAGAATTTTCCATTCATCATGCGATAATTAGCCTCACCTAAAACAATTAAGGAGTAGGCCATTCATGCGTAACGTTTTTCTTTTTTTAAAAAGGTATTCAGTGTTGATTTTTTTTCTGTTGTTACAGGGAACTTCACTTTACATGCTATTTACCTATAATAACTTCCACCATTCAATTTATACTATTTTCTCCAGTGAACTTTCTGGAAAAGTATTTGATAGAGTAAATAATGTTGAGGAATATTTTTCTCTAAAGAAGGAAAACCAATCTTTGCGATTACAAAATGCGGCTCTTTTGTCAAGGCTTCCATCTGGCTTAATTGTTGCTGATTCTTCTTTTTCTCTTGTTGCAGACACATTAAAAAACGATTCAATTTCTGTTGTAAGACAATTCGAATATATGCCAGCAAAAGTGCTCAGTAATTCTGTATTTCTCCAACAGAATTATATCATGCTCCACCGAGGAAGTGATCAAGGAGTATTAAATAATATGGCTGTGGTTGGCCCTGATGGCGTCATTGGTACTGTTGTTGGAACAAGTAAAAACATGTCCATTGTTATGAGTCTACTTCATCGTCAGTCTAAATTGATTGCAGTGATGAAAAAAGGTAGTGGACTTGGAGAGGTAAGTTGGGATGGGAAGGATCCTGCCATCCTGAGTTTAAATAAAATACCCCAAACTGTTAATGTTAAAAAAGGGGATACAGTTATCACCAGTCCTTATTCAGATCGTTTTCCACCTGGGATGACCATCGGTTATATTGAAGAGGTTGATCAAGATCAAGAAACAAATACCTATATTTTAAAAGTTAGAACATCTACAGATTTTTATTCCATTCAGCATGCATATGTTGTTAAAAATATCTTAGAGGATGAAATGCAAGAGCTTAAACGAAAAATAATAAAAGAGTGAGATTCATACTAAAAAATAGCTTTCGCTTTTTCATTATCTTCTTTATTCAGGTCTTTATCCTGAGCAAGGTGCCACCATTGCATCAGTTTATTGTTCCTTATTTTTATTTTATACTCATTCTTTGGCTTCCATTTAGAACATCAAGAACTTCATTGCTTTTTTATGGATTTGTATTAGGGATGATTGTAGATATGTTTTATAAAACACCTGGATTGCATACTGCAGCTTCCCTTTTAATTGCTTTCATGCGTCCCTATATAATCAACTTACTTTTGCCTAAGGAAGTTACAGAATGGGGAGATGATGAGCCCAGTAGATTCTCTATGGGAGCTCTCCCTTATTCAACTTATATTCTTTTTTTAACTTTACTCCATAATGGATACTTAATCCTTTTAGAGTGGATTCAATTCGGTAGTTTTTTATATTTTATTGGAAAATTAATTGGAACATCAGTAGTTAGTTTATTGCTCATCTTGATTACAGAGCTTTTTGTTCATAGAAAAACACGAAGCCGTTAACATTGCATGATGTAGATTTGCACAGAAACCCCTTTTAATTCTATGTCAGCAGCCAATCAATCAAGACAAAATGTAATACGTTTGATAATCGGCATTTCTTTTTCTATACTTATCGTTCGATTGCTTTTTCTTCAGCTGGCCTCCTCCAAATATGATCTTCTTGCTATCGATAATGCAGTAAGTAAAAAGGTGATCTTCCCTGAGAGAGGAATTGTTTTCGATCGGAAAGGCAGATCAATCCTAGAAAATACACAGACATACGATCTGATGATTTTGCCAACACAGCTCAAAGGATTAGACACGCAAGGGGTATGTACAATTTTGAAGATTGATATGCCTGAATTTAAAGATCGTCTGCTAACTGCGATCATAAAAAATGGAAGGTATAGGCCCTCAATCTTTGAGGCATCACTTTCTACTGAAACCTTTGTTCAACTTCAAGAAAATATTTACCGATTTGAACCTGGTTTTTTTCTTCAGGAACGCCCCATTAGGTCATATCCATACAAAGCAGCAGCGCAAGTACTTGGCTATGTTGGAGAGGTTGATTCAAACGTATTAAGACGCACAAACTATTTTTATCAGATTGGTGATTACATGGGACTGAGTGGATTGGAAAGATTTTATGAGCCAATACTTATGGGGCAACGCGGTGTTCGGTATCAGGTAAAAGATAATAAGAATAGAATTGTTGGTCCGTATGAACAAGGTCGATTTGATTCTATAGCGATAGCTGGCCGTAACTTAAGAACATTCATGGATATTGATTTGCAAGTCCTAGCTGAACGGCTTTTGAAAAATAAACTGGGTGCAATTGTTGCCATTGAGCCGAAAACTGGTGGGATTTTGGCTTTGGCAAGTGGACCAACATACGATCCCAATCAATTAACCGGAAGTCAACGTAGAAATAATTTCTCTTGGCTGCTAAGGGATACCTCAAGGCCTTTATTTAATAGAGCAATAAAAGGGCAATATCCTCCTGGGTCTACCATAAAGCCGATTCAAGCATTGATTGCTTTGGATGAAGGTGTTATAACACCTAATTTTGGACTTAATTGTCGTGGTGTATACCTTGGATGTAGAAGACCCATTTCCTGTGAAGAAAAATTTGCTGGACATGCTGCAAATCTTCGACTAGCACTTGCCCATTCTTGCAATAGTTATTTTTCTCATATTTATCGTTTAGCCATCGATAACCCACGTGAGAGAACTACCGTTAATGGATACTTGCGTTGGAAGAGGTATATGAATTCATTCGGGCTTGGGGTAAAGCTTGGAGTAGATCTTCCAAGTGAGGACCGGGGATATATTCCTGATACAAGTTTTTATAATAGAATTTATAATAAATCGTGGAGCTCTTGTACCAATGTGTTTCTTGGTATTGGTCAGGGTGAAATGCAAGCTACTCCATTACAGATGGCTAATTTGATGTCAATCATAGCCAATAAAGGGTATTATTATACGCCTCATTTTGTAAAATCAATTGATGATCCACAGGACTCTGATACGATACTCAATCGCTTTAAAATTAAACACAGCGTTACAAACATTCCCGATACCATTTATAACATTGTGCAGATGGCAATGCAAGATGTTGTTGAAAGCGGAACAGCCCGCGGTGCAAGAATTGAAGGTGTTGCCATTTCAGGTAAAACAGGTACTGCGGAAAACTATGGTATAATTTATGGTAAGCGAGAGAAATTAGCTAACCATTCTTGGTTTGTTTGTTTTGCACCGAGGGAGAATCCTAAAATTGCCATTGCAGTAGTCGTAGAGAATGCTGGATTTGGTGCAACATGGGCTGGGCCTATGGCATCATTGATGGTAGAAAAATACCTCAGGGATACATTATCTCAAGCCCGATGGAAAGAAGTAGAACGAATTGAGAGCAAGGAGATTATTCTCCCTATTGTAAAGGCAAAGAGAACAGCATTGGATTCACTTCGAATCCAACGGTTAAGGAAAGAACAACTAAGGCGACAGGCTTTTCTTCCTCTAAATCCCTTGGATAGAAAGACTCCTGAACGCATAATCTTAGCGTTTCATTTAAACGCACTAAAACCAGAACATGAAGAACAATTCATTTGAGATATCAAAGGGCGTTGATTGGACGTTGGTTCTGGTTTATGTTATACTAGTTATGACAGGTATAACTAGTATTTTTGCAGCCACTTATCGAGATGAAAATATTTTGAATGGATTTTTGTCGCTCACAACCGATTATAGCAGACAATCTTTATATTTTCTAATAAGTGCTGTATTGGCTATTTTTATTTTATTAACTGATAGCAAATTCTACACAGCTACAGCAAATATTTTTTATGTTTTTGGAATCATCTTGCTGATTTTAGTATTCCCCTTTCATACTGATGTAAAAGGAACAAAGTCTATCATTAGATTTTCTTCATTTCAATTACAGCCTGCAGAATTATGTAAGATTTTTGTAAATCTTGCATTGGCTAAATACCTCTCGTCTAGGGATATTGCCCTATCTAAGCTAAAGACAATGCTTATTGCTGCTTCTTTGGTATTGATTCCTGCTATTCTTACAATTATGCAAAGTGAAACAGGGTTAGCCTTGGTGTACTTTTCTTTTTTTCTGGTAATGTATAGAGAAGGGCTACCTTCTGCATTCTTATCAATTGGATTTTCAATCGCGGTATTGGTTGTGTTAACATTATTAATTGATCAAAATATATTAGCGGTTGGATTGACATTGCTTGCCGGCCTTGTGCTGTTTTTATTCAAACGACAAATCAGTAGAAGAAAATCATTATTTTTTGTTGTGTTTGCTATCTGGGCTTTTTGTGTAGGTGTTCAACGGTTTGCCGTACCTTATTTTTTTAATCATGTGCTTAAGCCATATCAGGTGCAACGCATCTATTCTACCGTGGGTAAAGATTTTCAAGTTGACACTAAAACAATCAGTGAGGAAGATTTAAAAAAAATAGAGGAAAAAAAGAAAGCAGGAAATTATAATGTGAAACAAAGTAAAATTGCCATTGGGTCTGGAGGTTTCTTTGGTAAGGGCCTCTTAAAGGGAACGCAAACTCGTTATGATTTTGTGCCTGAGCAAAGAACGGATTTTATTTTTTGCACTATTGGCGAGGGGTATGGTTTTATGGGGAGTCTCTTATTGCTGGGGTTATATTTATTTATGATTTTTCGTGTGATTAGAATAGCCGAAAGGCAACGCAGCTCTTTTAGTCGTTGTTATGCCTACGGGGTTGCTTCAGTCTTATTTTTTCATGTATTTATAAATGTTGGAATGACTATTGGGATAGTTCCAGTTATTGGAATTCCATTGCCCTTCATGAGTTATGGAGGAACAGCACAAATAACATTTACGGTGTTATTATTTATTTTGATTCGACTTGATGCAGATCGACAAATGATTCTGCGGTAACTCTACACAACAATTTAAAATGAAAATTATACCACTTTCTGAGGGTTCATTTACCATAGATCAAACAAAGGAATTTGTACCATTTCAACCGAGTGTTGATGATTTGCAAAGTCGTTCCAGGGGAAGTTTATTGGTAGAAATTCAACCTTTTCTTGTTGTCACTGATAAAGATGTATTGTTGTTGGATACTGGATTGGGTTTTACGGATGGGCAGGGCATTTTACAATTGCACCAAAACTTAGCATTGCATGGATATTATCCTTCTGATGTTACTAAGGTATTGATGAGTCATCTTCATAAAGACCATGCTGGGGGACTGTTTATGCATGATTCGTTGACAAGTGAAGATAAGCTCGCATTCCCTAATGCTATCTATTATATCCATCGAAAGGAAATTGAATTTGCATTAAGTAGTCAAGGTGCTTCTTATGATACGACCTCATTTGAATTATTATTAGAGAATGAGCAGGTGATTTTATTAGAAGATGAGAAGGGGTTGATTGATGGTTATATCGAATTTGAAATAACTGCAGGGCATTCTCCATTTCATCAAGTATTTTCCATTCTTGAAAAAAATAGAATTGTTTTTTTTGGTGGTGATGAGGCTCCTCAACTCCAACAAATGAAAACAAAATTTGTAGCAAAATATGATGCAGATGGAAAAAAAGCAATGGAGCTGAGGTCAGTATGGTGGGAGTTAGGTATCAAAGAAGGATGGGTTTTTTTATTCTATCATGATATAAAAACTCCTTCATTTGGCGCTATGGGAGAGATTGGATTAATTATGACTAATTGAAAATTAAGTGTAAATACTGAACGTTAGTAAGTGTTTATACTTATTAATTTTTCCTTTTAATGCTGGCTATAAAAAAAAGAGGCCAGCTCTAAACAGAGCCAGCCGTTGCTAACCTATGAAAAACACCGAGTTAAAAGTACATTTTTTTTAAAATTTTATCAAAATCCTTTTTTCCTACCTTCAAATTGTCCTCTTTCAGATTGTCTTTTCTGAAATTCACGCCTAACCAAGGATTTGAATTCATCTTCTGCTCCAAAAACCTTATTTGCTCTATCTTGAGTCATCACTTTGGTGAAATCATCTCTGTATTTCTTCTTGATATCCAATAGTCTCTGCTGTTTTTCAAGTCGGTCATTGCTGTTTTTGTCTAAAGCAATTTCCCTCATGTCATTTCTGTACATATTGAATATTGGCCAAAACTTTTGGGCTTCATCAGGACTGAGATTCAACTCTTTAGTAATAAAAGCCATTTCCATGGCTTGTATTTTGCGCAAGTCGGCTGACCTGTTTTCACCTCTTTCAATCCGGTTTGGTTGGGCCTGGCTTGATATCCCTAGGCCAAGACCTACTAGCAACATCAGTAAAAGTTTTAATCTCATTTCAGCCATCTTTGCCATGCTATAAATATATTATGATTAGTTAAATGATTTATATTCTGTTGAACCTGTTTGATCAATAAATTGTTTGATATCGTTTTCTGGTATTTCTTGAAGTACTTGGCTAATTGTTTCTTGATTTATATCTACCAGCAAATTGTTTTCTGCTGTAATAGGGGTATCATTTTCATTACCATCTTTAATGCCATCCACCTCATCGAGGTATCCTACTATTGATTCGAGTGAAAGATCGGAGGCCGAACTTGTTTGAACTGAGGCTAGTTGACTTGCCGAGTTATTTTTAGTAATGGTATAGGTCATAAGGAGAAGTCCTGTAATGCATGCAGCTGCAGCATAGCGTATAATTTTTTTATAGCTAAATAGTGAACGGGTTACGGCTTGTTCTTTCTTAGGGATGGCATGAAATGATGTGAAGTAGTTTTCAGGAACATGGAATGGGTTTTGCTTTTGCATTCCAACCAGACTTGGAGCTAATTCCTCTAATTCTAGATTAACATCCTCCTGTTTAATTTTCTCTAACATCTTGATTGGGAAGCTGGAAAAGTAATTTTCTGGTATACTCAGGGTTTTTAGTTCGGATTTTTGGATAGTTCTTAGGAGGGTAATGGGGAAAAGCTCAAAATACTCTGTTGATAGGTTAAACGGATTCGTTGTTGGGAGGTTAGCAACGGTCTGACTTATTGCTTGAGTTTCTGAAAATATCGTTTTTGATGAATTCATCCTCAGTTTGACCGCTACCAGACCAATTGGTTTAATGGTTTAAAATGTAATCCTCTATTTTTTTGACGGCATGATGATAACTAGCCTTGAGGGCTCCAACAGAGGTCTCCAATATCTGGCTCATTTCCTCATAGCCCATCTCCTCAAAATACCTTAAATTGAATACAATACGTTGTTTTTCAGGAAGTTGTTGTATTGCCAACTGCAGTTTCCAAACAGCCTTATTGGAATCGAAATCTTTTTCACTGTGTAGTTTTTCCTCGAGATGAAGTCCAGTATCTTCTATCGAAATATTGCTTCTCTTTTTTTGTTGATCCAAATAGGATAGGCTTTCATTTACAGCGATTCTGTAAAGCCATGTAAAGAGCTGTGATTCTGCTCTGAAATTATCAAGTCCATTCCAAGCCTTAATGAATACATTTTGCATGACATCATTGGCATCTTCATGGTTGATGACTAATCTTCGTATTTGCCAATAAATCCGTTCTTGGTACTTTTTTACAATAGAGGTGAACGCAGATTCCTTGGTTTTAGGCTCTTTGAAGCTAGCAACTAATTCTTCGTCTTCTGAATAGTGTTGAGTCATATTAACTGCATTCTATGTAGCAAAGGCAGGAAAGATTATGCCTTTTTTCTCAAGATTGCTTTTTCAGCTGCGGCTACAATGAATTCTGTATCCAAGCCGTACTTTTTTAGCAATTCGGTTGGTTTCCCGCTTTCTCCAAACGTATCCTGAGTACCAATCATTTCAATTGGAATAGGATATTCTTTAGATGCCACCTGGGCAATGCTATCGCCTAATCCGCCAATCACATTATGTTCTTCTGCCGTTACGGCACAGCCGGTTTTTTGAATTGAGGCCACAACAGCGGCTACATCTAATGGTTTGATGGTATGAATATTGATAATTTCAGCATGGATACCTTTTTCTTTTAGAATTTTTCCAGCTTCAATTGCTTTCCAAACTAGGTGTCCGCATGCGAAAATGCTGATGTCATTTCCCCTTGAAAAATGTTGAGCCTTACCAACGATAAATGGTTCATCTGGGTTAGTAAAAATTGGCCATACAGGTCTGCCAAATCGTAAATAAACTGGGCCTTCATATTCTGCAATGGCAATAGTTGCAGCTTTGGTTTGATTATAGTCACAAGGCACAATCACTGTCATACCCGGAAGCATCTTCATTAGCCCTATATCTTCTAGGATTTGATGGGTAGCACCATCTTCACCCAATGTAAGGCCTGCATGCGATGCACAAATTTTGACGTTCTTATTGGAGTATGCAACAGATTGTCTTATCTGGTCGTATACCCGTCCAGTTGAAAAATTGGCAAATGTGGTAGTGTAAGGAATTTTTCCTCCAATGGTAAGTCCTGCAGCAATGCCAATCATGTTTGCTTCCGCTATACCTACTTGTATAAATCGTTCTGGGAAAGCTTTTATAAATGCGTTTAGTTTTAAAGAACCTGCTAAGTCAGCAGTAAGGGCCACTACATTAGGATTTTTTTGTCCAAGTTCGAATATCCCGTCTCCAAATCCACTACGTGTATCTTTTTGGCCAGTTACTTGTATCGCATCAAGCATGATAAGGTTGTTTTTTACAAAGTAACATCAATCGGCCCTTATTTTAAACTCTAGCGCGACTTTTTTAACGTTTATTAATTTAATTTATGGCTTCTGAGTTCGAGATGGACTGGAAGTTTTTCAATTACTTGTTCCCATTTCCATGCTGATGTCATAATATCTTCCAAAGAGTTCTTGGGAATCCACTGTAATTGTTCTTTTGCTTTGTCATTATTGGCATAGATAGCAATAACGTCTCCAGGTCTTCTGTCACCAATTTTATAATTAAGCGTTATGCCGGTGCTTTTTTCAAAAGCCTTAATCGTTTCTAAAACGGATATGCCATTGCCTGATCCCAAATTGAAGACTTCGCAAGGGGTTTTATTTTTGTTGGCAATAAGAAATTCGAGTGCTTTTGTATGGGCATTGGCTAAATCGCATACATGAATAAAATCACGAATGCATGAACCATCACGGGTATCATAGTCGTTCCCGAATACAGTAAATCCAGCCATTTTACCTATTGCTGTTTGCGTTAGAATTGGTGTAAGGTTTTGCGGTCTATCAATAGGAAGCTCTCCAATAAGTGCTGTTGGGTGTGCGCCTGCTGGATTGAAATATCTAAGCATGACGGATTTGGTATATTGTGTAGCGGCAGCAAATGCTTCAATCATTTGTTCTCCCATTTGCTTTGTAAGGCCATAGGGTGATTCAGCATTTTTTCGAGGTGTCTGTTCCGTTACTGGGATACTGTCGGGATTTCCATAAACTGTGCAAGAAGAGGAAAATACAAAATAAGGAGTCTTGAATTCTTCAATGCATCGCATGATGTTTATAAGGGAGCCTAGGTTGTTCTGAAAATAGAGTATTGGTTTTTGAACCGATTCGCCTACAGCTTTATATGCTGCAAAGTGAATGACTCCAGAAATATCGGTATTTTCTTCAAAAATCGCACGGGTCTCATCATAGTTGCAGAGATCTACCTTGTAATTTTTTATTTTCTTCCCTGTAATTTTTTCAACTCCTTCGAGCATGGTTGGGGTTGATCTAGAATTATTATCTACTGAAAGTACGTCAAATCCATGTTCAATTAAGTCTACTAATGTATGAGATCCAATATACCCTGATCCACCTGTAACAAGAATTTTTTTCATGTGGTTAACCATTTAAATTGATGATTCTAGCATATTCATGATATACGTACCATACCCACTTTTCAACAAGGGTTCTGCAAGTTTAACCAATTGTGCTTTATCAATAAATCCCTTTCTCCAGGCAATTTCTTCAATACAGGCAACTTTGATTCCTTGGCGTTGTTCTAGTACCTGTATAAATTGGGATGCCTGCATTAATGAGTCAAAGGTGCCTGTATCAAGCCAAGCTGTTCCTCGATCTAATACAGAAACGCTTAGTTTATCACGTTTTAAATATTCTAAGTTGATGTCAGTTATTTCATATTCTCCTCTTGGTGAAGGCTTGATGTTTTTTGCAATTTGAACTACTTCATTATCATAAAAATATAGTCCTGGTACAGCATATCGGCTTTTAGGATGTGTTGGTTTCTCTTCGATCGAAATTGCTTTTTTATTTGCATCGAATTCTACTACACCGTACCGTTCTGGATCACTTACGTGATAGGCATAAACTATTCCTCCATTTGGATTGTTATTTTTTTCAAGTGTACTGCCAAGTCCCATCCCATAAAATATATTATCACCTAAGACGAGCGCACAACTATCATCTCCAATGAATTCTTCGCCTATAACAAATGCTTGTGCTAGTCCATTAGGTACTTCCTGCACTTTGTAGCTGAAATTCAATCCTAAATGATGCCCATCACCAAATAATTTTTCAAATTGGGGAAGGTCGTGTGGTGTTGAAATAATTAGGATGTCTTTAATCCCTGCCAACATTAAGGTTGAAAGAGGGTAGTAAATCATCGGCTTATCGTAAACGGGCATGATCTGTTTGCTTATAGCATAAGTGATTGGGTATAACCTTGTTCCAGATCCTCCCGCTAAAATGATGCCTTTCATATTCTCTATATTTGTGGCAAATTTAGCCATAATTTCTCAGTGAATGGCATGATTGGTAATTGAGCTAGCCTAAATCGAGGCATTGTATGCTATAGTAATTTCGGTGGTTTCCCAATTTCGAGAGTTTTCTATCCATTTCATTTGTTAAGAAAAATGACCCGCAATATTAAGATTATGTTAAGCACACTTGTGTTTTTCAACAAATTTTCAAGAAAGCATTTAAGTTATTCAAAGGTAACCTTCTGTTAATATTGGGCTGATAGTTTTGCCGAAACAAACTGCCACGAACATGTTCATTAAAAGATCAAACAAAGCCAATGTAGCGAAGCTGCTATCATTGGTGCGTGGCGGATCTCGAACTACTCTTATTGCCTTTTCCCTCTTCTGTTTATCAACATCAGTTTTTGCACAGAAGGCTGTAAAATTTTCCGGAACTGTAATAGACGGTAAGTCGCGATCTGCCTTAGTAGGAGCCACCATTAAATTAATCCCTGGGGGCCGAAATATCCTTACTGATGTAGAAGGGAAATTTCTTATTGAATTAAAACAAAATGAAACGTATCAAATTGAAGTATCATCTACTGGATTTGATAAAAAGCTGCTTACTGATGTAAATCCTGATTCGGATAATGGAATAACCATTTCATTATCTCCTAAGATGAAGGACATGCAGGAGGTGGTGGTTAAGTCATCTGGAAAAAAGGAATCTGTTGCTTCGTTGTATTTGATGCAGCGAAACAGCTCTAGTATTCAAGATGGTATTTCTGCAGAGACTATACGTAAATCTCCAGATAAAAACACAGGTGAAGTGATCAGAAGAGTATCTGGCGTTTCAGTGCAGGATAATAAGTTTGTTGTAATTAGGGGATTAAATGAACGCTATAATGTAGCGATGTTGAATAATAATATACTTCCCAGTACAGAACTTGATAAAAAAGCGTTCTCATTTGATATTATTCCTGCCTCTGCAATTGATAATGTGATTATCTATAAGACACCAACAGCTGATTTACCTGGAGACTTTTCAGGAGGATTGGTTAAAGTGGTAACAAAAGATTATCCATCAAAAGCATTTACCGAGATTTCTGTTTCTACTACCGCTAATTCACTTACTACAGGTAAAGATTTTTACGGATCAACTTTTAATGGGCAGTATGATAATTTCGGATTTTTTGACGGCATGAGAAATTTACCTTCAGATTATGTGAAGAATAGGGGAGCGGCATTTATCTCTTTACCCAGTCCAACCAAACAACAGATTACAAAGCAATTTCCAAACTCCTATAAGTATGGAGGCCTTATCCAATCTATGCCAAGTGTTAGTGTTGGTATTAGTGGAGGTAACTCTTACATGTTAAAGAATAACGCTAAGCTTGGAGTTCTTTATATGTTAAGCTATGGTAATGGAAGAAAAGTTTCGGATAAAGATCGATCGGATTATATGCTTGATGGTGAGTTGCTATACGACAACATCACAAAAGTATATGATCAAAAAAATAATCTTGCAGGGCTAGTGAATGTAGCCTATTCAAAAGGTAAAAATAAATACACGGTAAAAGGGTTATTCAATAACGATTATACCAACTCACTAGGACTTCGTTCAGGATATGATGTAAGCAATGTGCCTTCTCGTTTTGAGACGAAGAGTTATAATGCAGAAGTCACTTCTTCTGGCTTGGCAAGTGTTGTTCTTGATGGTACACACTCATTGAACAATAGAGTGAATTTTGATTGGTCTACTTCAGTGTCTGATGCATATAAAAATCAACCTGATCAAAAGATTGTTTCCTTTCGCACTCCGGATGACGAGAAGGGGGGATACTACTTGAAACTTGGTAATGAGAATTCGCCGGAAGTTAGAAATGCAGGTCGAATTTTTTCAAGCTTAGATGAAAAGATTTATAATGCGGCATTTAACCTCGTATATAATTTTAACTATAAAGGATTTCAGCAAAAACTAAAGTTCGGATCAATGAACTTTTATCGAGATAGGGTTGCCTCGGTAGATGCACTTGGCTATGCTTCATTGAATTTTAGGGGTGTATCGATTTTAGAATCAAAAGCAACCTCCTTCTCTACTATTTTCAGTGATGCAAATATTGATGCGTTTGGTATAACCTTAGCTACAATTGGTAATAACTCCACTTCTTATGATGCTAACGCATTACTTAATGCAGGGTACCTGTTGTATGATGGTAAGTTTTCTGATAAATTTAAAATTACAACTGGCGTTAGGGCTGAAAAATATAAGCAGCAATTGACGGCGAAGAATCAGGCTACGGTTAACAACGACAACTTAGATGTACTTCCTTCGGCATTGCTTACCTATTCTATTGGGAAGTCTACTAACTTAAGGTTTGCTGTTTCTAAATCAGTGAATAGACCTGAATTCCGTGAGTTGGCAAGTTATAGTGTATTCGACTATGATAATTTTGTTGTGGTTCGTGGTAATCCTGGTTTAAAAAGGGCCATAGTCAACAATGCTGATATACGTATTGAACGTTTCCCGTCGTCTGGTGAAATCATGTCGTTCAGTTTGTTTTACAAGGCATTCAAAAATCCAATAGAGCAAATTAATGCTGGAAATGATGTCTTGTCTTTCCAAAATGCGGGGAAAGCAACAACCTATGGTGCTGAATTTGAGTTAAGAAAGAAACTAGATTTCATAGGAGGAAGTTTTTTCAAAAACATTTCATTCTATACAAACCTATCCTATATGATGGGCTCAGTAACTTTTAACGGAAATCAGGTGAACACACCGCTGCAAGGACAATCACCTTACATAATCAATTCTAGTGTGAGTTATAGTACTCCAAAAAATCTTTCTTTAAGTATCCTTTATAATAGAGTCGGTCCAAGATTAAAGTATCGTGCAGTGGAAGGCGGAGCACTCAATATCTATGAAATGTCTAGAGATCTTATTGATTTTCAGTTGACACAAAAGATATTTAAAGGGAAGGCTGAATTAAAATTTGCGGTTGTTGATTTGTTGGCTCAACCGTATCGGTGGTTTTATAAGTTTGATGCACAGCCATCAAATAATTATTTCAATTCATCAAAGGACAAGTACATCAATTCGCAGAAGTTCGGGACTGGCGTAAATGTTGGAGTTAAAGTCAATTTATAAATCAATATAAAAAACAACCAAAAAAAACGTCAAATGAAAAATTTAAGGGGTCTAAGTATTGCAGTGCTACTATTCAGCGCTTTTGCTTGTAAAAAAACAGAAGAAGTCACGCCTCCAGAAATTGTACCAGCACCTACTATTACTAGTGTTTCTGCTACATCTGGAGCTAGTGGCGATGTAATTACTATTATGGGTGCTAATTTTGCTAATGTCACTTCAGTGAAGTTTGGTGGAACAGCAGCATCTTCATATACGGTGGTTAATTCAACTTCAATTACTGCAACTCTTGGTAATGGAGCTTCAGGTGACGTTACTGTAACAACCCCAGGGGGCACTGCAAAGTTAGCAGGATTTACATTTTTCGGAGCTGGAACTCAGTTTGATGTTAGAGGTATAATCAATGCCAGTACAACATGGAAAAAAGATTTTGTATACAGAATACGTGGATATGTATATGTAACCACAAACTCAGTACTAACTATAGAAGCAGGAACTAAAATTGTTTCTGATAAAGATTCAGCTGGTGTGCTAGTTATCACTCCAGGTTCAAAAATAATGGCTGAAGGTACTGCTGCGAATCCGATTGTATTCACATCAAATGACGCATCTCCTGCACCGGGTGATTTTGGTGGTGTAGTTATTGCTGGTAATGCTAAAGTTAATGGAAACCACAAAGTAATTGAAGGCGGACTTGATGTAAACTACCAATCATTTGGAGGTAATAATGATGCAGACAATTCTGGAATTCTGAGGTATGTTCGTATTGAATATGCTGGGAAAGCAGTTAATCCTGGTGATGAAGTAAATGGTCTTTCTTTATATGGAGTAGGTAGTGGAACTGAGATTGATTATGTTCAGGTGGCAAGAGGATATGACGATGCATTTGAAATATTTGGTGGAGCTGTTAACTGTAAGCACCTAGTTGCATATAATAGTGCGGATGATGATTTTGACTTTGATGATGGATACCGTGGTAAAATTCAATTTGCTATTTCTATTAAAGACCCAACATTCACAGATCCTAAAGGATCAACAGGTGATATCTCTAACAATTTCGAAGTTGATAATGTGAATCCATCTAATGGATTAGCTTACTCAAGAACGCCTATTACGTCACCTGTTATGTCTAATTTTACCGCTATTGGTCCAAATAATGCAGCTGGAATGTCTGCTGATTATGGGTATGGTATGCGTTGGAGAAGAGGTGCTCAATTTATATTGGCTAATTCCGTTGTACTTGGTGCAAAAAAAGCAGCGTTCCGAGTTCAAGAAGATTCTACTATATCTTATTTCTTGAACGGTTCAAGCTTGTTACAGCATTGTTATATTAATGATCAAACGCCAACATTTGCTGTTGCCGATTTTTATAGTGCGGATGCTAAATATACTATTCCAAATTTTGCCGTATACGACCTATCTACAATTAAAAGTACCTATGCGGCCACAGGAACTGTTGAAGTGTCTGATGTATCTACTTTAGGTTTAACTGATCCATTCAACAACCTTGCACCTAATTTAAATCCTGGTGGAGGATCCATTTTATTATCCGGAGCTGATTTCGCTCCTACAAAACTTACTGATGCATTTTTTGAAAAGGTATCTTTTGTGGGTGCAATTGGAACTACAGATTGGACAAGTGGATGGACTCGATGGGGCTTTTAATCTGAGTAGAGAATTGTACATTAATTATTCATCTTGACGTAACATTTTAGTAATACAATTCAAATAATTTAAACTAATGATTTTTACTTAAATCAGAGAGTAGTTCAACGACCGCCCCATTCTTGGGGCGGTCTCTTTTTTACTGTGCTTTATAAAATAAGTTATTTGTTTTCTGTAGGATCATATGCAAATTCAACTGTAAAATGTTGCTTCCGAATAGTTGATGTTTCCTCACCTACTTTTAATTCCCTACCTTGTGGTGTTGGTTCGCATATAGTATATTGGTTGCCTTCGTAAAGTATAGAATGTTTGGATGGCTTATCTAGTTTTACAGCTACTGTAACATGTTGTGGTGAGGATAAAACAATCATTGGGAGGTCATATATTTCCTTTACAAGTAAAAAGAAAAGTGCCGATCTGTCTTCACAATCACTTTTCTCATAGAAGAGTGTTTCTTCGGGTGAAAGTCTTTTTTCTCTTCCAAATATTTCAGTGTCGCTTTCAAAGATAAAAGCATGCCTTGTGAAATACATAAGGTATTCAACTCCTTTGTTTTTATCAAAATTGATTAGCTTTTCTTTTAGCGCAGGAATAAGTGATTGGTACGTTTCTTTAGATAATGGAATATTAAATTGATTCTTATATTCAGTTACAGGGTAGTTGGTAAAATAACTACTCAGATTTGTATTTAATTTTATATTTACTTGATCAGCCTTTTTTTTATATTGAAATTTTAACTCCTTGGTTTTATAAGTGGATTCTGCAAAATCTGGAAGTGTTTTAACTAAGAAAGTAAACGCCCCCCCCTCTTTTAGTAAGCTTGTTATATTGATAAACTTTTCGTGATTAAAGTCTACGTTGAATCCATAGTCATGGTAGTTCAGGCAGACATATTGTTTATCCTCAATTTTTTTTAGTGGTTGATTATATATGACGTCATCACTCTTTATGTAAAGCAGTAATTTGTTTTCAGAAACGCTTAAGAGTGGTTCATATCCTGTATAGCTTAAGATATACCATTTCAACATGGTATATCCAATATAATCTTCCTTCTTATGAATGCACTCCTGTGCGGTTCTGCGAACTAATTGATAGTATAACCAATCGTCAAGGTTTTCTTTTTTTTGAATAGATAAAAGGGATAGACATACCTCGTTTAATTGATTTGATGGTAGGTGGTTTGCATATTCAGATATTTTAGTCTCATTAATATCTCCAGAAAATTGTTCTAATCCTCCTATTGGAGGAAGTGAATATGCCTTTCCTAAAAAATCAATGTGAATAGAGTCGTCTGTGAAAGTTGTTTTGGATCTGGCCTCAATAAGTTGGCTACATAGAAAGCAAATAACACATATAATGTACTTTAAGGCCATGTATAATTAAGTGTTCAATTTATAAGTTAGCACTAAATTGAAAATACTCCAAATGATGTATGATCAAATTGAAGATATGTTAGTTGTCTAATTTTGTTTTTAAGGTAAATCCAAATGTGGTGCCAACACTAGTTTTGCTCCTTACATGAATGATTTGTCCATGCGCTTCTATGATATGTTTACAAATGGCTAGTCCGAGCCCTGTGCCCCCAATGTTTCTGCTCCTTCCGTAATCAGTTCTATAGAATCGCTCAAAGATTCTTGAAAGATGCTCTTCTTCAATTCCAATTCCATCATCACTGATTTCTATCAGTGAGTTCCTGTCATCTGTTTGGTAAATACTTGCTTCTACTTTCCCTTCAGGATTACCATATTTAATAGCATTGTCAACTAGGTTGGTAAGTACTTGCCTAATCTTTTCTTTGTCAGCTTCAACTGTTAATGGCTGTTCGCAACCTTTCTTTATAAAACATTTTATGCTTTTTGCTTCAGCTTTGAAGCTGAGTGAATCAAACACTTCATGAATTAAATCTTGTACTATAAATCGTTGAATAAATAATTCCTGTTTGCCACTTTCTAATTTCGTGATTTCGTCCAAATCTGATATTAGGTGAATGAGTCGCTCTGTATTTTGAAAAGCTTTGCCAAGAAATTTCTTGCTCACTTCAGGAACATCAATTGCGCCAGCAATTAATGTTTCAAGATAGCCCTGAATAGCAAATGCAGGGGTTTTGAACTCATGTGAAAGGTTTTGTAAAAATTCCTTTCTGAATATTTCATTTTTTTCAAGCATTTCCATCTCAGCTTTTCGTTGGTCGGCCCAGAGCAATACATCTTCGCCAACTTCTTCCAGACTTTGTTGTGGGAGTATTGTTTTTTTGAAAAACTCTTCCCTTTTCGATGCTTTGGTTTGGTGGATGAACTTATAAATTAATTTAATCTTTCTATTTACAAATTTGTCGACTAGAAATCGAGTAAGTAAAAAACTTACTCCAAATAAGACAATGGATAGTATAATTGTGAAAACTACGTTTTCTGAAAAAAGGAGGGTGATTAAAAATCCACATAAGGTAATAACAAGTGCATTCAGTAATGCAAGCTGAACTGGTGTGTAATTTTTAGTTTCGAACATACTGCAATGTACAAAATGCTTCTGCTCGAAAAAGGGTCAGCCGAATTAAAGTTCAAATTTGTACCCAACTCCCTTTACCGTTGTGATACAGTCAACGCCTAACTTTTGTCTTATTTTTCTAACGTGGACGTCAATGGTACGATCGCCAACAATCACTTCACTCCCCCAAATTTGATTGAGAATTTCATTTCTAAGAAAGACCCTTCCTGGTTTCGAGGCAAGATAAGAGATGAGCTCAAATTCTTTTTTTGCCAAACTTATTGGCTCTTCTTTATAGTATACCAAGTATTGGTCTGAATCTATTTTTATATCCCCAATTTCAATTATTTTACCCGTATCTGATTTTGTAAGTCGTCTAAATAGTGAATTTACTTTGGAGACCAGTATTTTAGGGGAAATGGGTTTGCTGATGTAATCGTCTGCCCCAAATTCTAAGCCTTTAACATGCGACAATTCATCATTTAGGGCAGTAAGAAATATGATGATCGTATCATTAAAGATTGCCTGTGATCGAAGTATTTTACATACTTCAATCCCATTTTTTTTGGGCATCATGATGTCTAGAATAATCAGTTCAGGTTTGAAGTCTTTGGCCTTTTGTATTGCTTCATCGCCGTCTTTTGCATTGGCCACTTCATAGCCATGAAGTTGGAGATTATAGGTCATGATCTCCAGAATATCCTGTTCGTCATCTGCAATCAAAATACGTTTACTGTCAGATCCCATGGATACAATTTAGTAAAGTAAAATTAATCTAGCTTATTGAATAAGCCGGCCATCCTTGATTATGAAATTGTTAACTAAACTCAAGCCTAGTGTCTCAACTCAACAGTTTGGCCATTTGGTTATTTATTTAATCCTAATTTTGCTTAAGCAAGATTATGCGTTTTATCCTG
Organism: Chitinophagaceae bacterium; assembly: GCA_947451935.1. GTDB lineage: Bacteria > Bacteroidota > Bacteroidia > Chitinophagales > Chitinophagaceae > Pollutibacter. The sequence continues at coordinate 37,205 of CANGBH010000001.1, read as the reverse complement.
TTATCCACTCTTTTTTTACTTTTTTTCTTATCCTCAGTTCACGCTGCTCAGGATACGGGAAAGGTATCGATAGACATTAAAAGGCTGAAATTGCATGAGGATATTGATGCACAGCAAGAATTGTTATGCGGTCCGGCCCCTTTGCATAATAAATTCTTGACTTTAAAACTAGATACAGAATTGGGGCTTCTTCTGACCGATATTTATTTTAGGCAGGTAGATGAACTTCAACATTCAATAGAAGTTGATGAGGGATTAGACCATCGAAGCAAGGTTAAATATTTAACTGGAATACGTATTTGGCTCGAAAAATATAAGGCCGCAATTAATTCCGCCACAATTGATTTAAGCTATGGGATTTTATTATACGATGCCTTTAAGGAGGCAATGTTGTATGATGAATTATCAGGCTCTATGCTGTCTATAGCTATTAATTACCCTTATGAAGTAAATGATATTCTGTTTGGCATTAATACGATTTTCTTTGATTCAAAAGGCTTAGCTGATGTAAAAGCCTACACGTACAAGCAATTTGCATCAAAATATCCTGATAAAATCTTGCTTACTATTGATCCATACTTAGGGCAACCTTATGCGGATAGCCTAATCATATCTGCCTCAAGAACAAATCCTCAGCAGTTTTATAATTACGCTTCTGCCCGAAATTCAACGTTAGGCATTAAAATGAGACAAATTGATGACTCGGTAGTTCAATTATTGGTTAGGCTTTCAGATGATAAATCTGGACGATTGATATTCCCTTTTATGCATTCAATACTGAAGGGAAATATTCGATATGACAAAATCAGCTCAATTGCTGAAGATGGACAGAAGTATTATCAATTGTTGGTTAAAACTGAACTGGAATACATGGATGCCTTGCGTAAAAAGGATACCCCTGTGTTATACCATGAAGTCATAGAAATGATAGCTAAAAAAGCAGAGGAACTTTATATTAATGAAATAAATGCTTTGCATGATGAGGTAGATGCTGTTCGATTTCGAGTGCTTCAGCCTTTGACTGCTGAGGAGCTCTATTATATCATAGTAACTGGAGAGGATATTCTATATACTTCAAGTTATACGGGAGTCTATAATCGGATGATGGAGAAAGTTCGAAATGGGGCAGGGGATACGTTGCTGCTTCAGGTTCGATTTGATCGATTTAGGAAATTTATTAAAATGGCAGCTGGTTATAATAAGCTGAATGAATTTTTGTCAACTATGCCAGATCCATCCGCTAATCTTTTGATGAAGTCATTTGTCAGAGGGCTTGAAAAAACATTTGATCTTGAAGATGCTGTTGATGTTGCCGACTCTTATAGTAGCATAAATGACCCACTTACTAAACAATTAGTGATTGCTGAGGTTGAACGAAATCTTTTGTTGCAAACAAAAAACAATAATAAGCGAGGTCTTTTAATTTATGATATTTTGGATTTATTAACTAAATCTGCGAACGATAAAACCGGGTTGCTTTCTGAACGGTATCATATCCCGCCTGTTTATACAATGAATTATAACGACCTATCTGATTCAAATGGGAGAGTTGTTCAACAAGTATTTTTTTATGGGGACAAAGATGGGAAAGAGTCGTTTAATAATTTTATGGGGATGTTTGTTGGTAAGAACGAATGGAAAATTACTGAGAAAGATCAATGGGTTGAAATAAGGTCTTTATTAGGGGAGCCGGTTTGGATTTTTGCTAATCTTCCTCTTGATAATTCCAAAGAGGATGATCCAGACGCTAAGGCACAGGCTGCATTATCTTCCTACCTTACTGAGATGAAGCTTTACCCAACTATAGTTATTCACCGAGGGCATAGTTATCATTTGAAGTCTACCATTAGTCAATTGCCCTCAACTGCTAAAATCATTGTTTTAGGGTCTTGCGGGGGCTTTCAAAATCTGAATGCAATTTTAGAAGTTTGTCCACAAGCTCATATTGTATCATCAAAAGAAGTTGGAACAAAACTAGTTAACGAGCCCATTTTGAAGTTGATTAATGAATCGTTAAGAAAAGGTGAGCGAGTTGATTGGGTGGCCATGTGGAGTCAGCTAGAAAAGCAATTTTCTTCCGGACTTGGAAAGGAGCGATTTGATAATTATATCCCTCCACATAAAAATTTAGGTGCTCTATTTATTAAAGCGTATTCAAATAATATGCGTTAGTTAGAAATGAAGTTGGTATGAGTAATGAAAAGGCAAGCCAGAAAAAAAAGGTATTTGATTTAACATTATTGCGAAGGATTTATTCATTTGCAAAGCCATACGCTGGAAAATTTTATTTATCGGTTCTCTTAGCCATTGTGCTTGCATTATTAGCACCGCTTAGGCCACTATTAATCAATAAAACACTTCATCGTATTAGCGCTGATCCAAATTCAAGTGGAGAGCTCATTATGCATTTTTTGTTGTCTATTACGCTGATTCAAATTGTAGTATTGGTAGTTGAAAGCGTACTTCGTTTTTTCTTTACCTACATAACGTCTTGGTTGGGTCATCGTGTTGTAAAGGACATACGATTGAATGTGTACGAAAAAATTCTATCCTTGAATTTACGTCAATTTGATAAGACGCCGATTGGTACGTTGACTACAAGAACAATTAATGATATTGAGGCCATCAATGATATATTTTCTGAAGGCTTCATACCGATAGTAGCAGACCTGCTTTCTATATTGGCAATCTTGGCAGCTATGTTTTACACGAATTGGCAATTGACTATTATTTGTATCATCCCTTTCCCCTTTTTATTAATAGCCACCTATTTTTTTAAAGAGAGTGTAAATAAATCGTTTGTTAGCGTTCGTAATGCCATTGCCTCGTTGAATGCGTTTGTGCAGGAGCATATATCGGGTATGCAAGTAATCCAGGCATTTAATGCTGAAAAAAAGGAGCAACATCAATTTGAAAAAATCAATCGACATCACCGTGATGCAAATATCAGTGCCATTTTTGCCTATTCTGTCTTTTTCCCAGTGGTAGAAATAATACTTGCATTTTCTATGGGATTATTGGTCTGGTTTGCCGCCAGGAACGCGTATCAATTGAGCCCACTTGAAGCGGCTAGTGTAACAGGTAATATTGTCTCCTTTATACTCTTATTGAATCTACTTTTTCGACCATTAAGGGTCATCGCGGATAAGTTTAATGTTCTGCAAATGGGTATGGTTGCTGGAGAGCGGGTATTGGTAGTTTTATCAAACGAAGATCTCATTGAAGATAATCCAAAGTCAGTGGATCATAAGATTGAAGGGAAAATCGAGTTCCAGCATGTAGGATTCAGCTATGTAGAAGGAACGCCTGTATTGACCAATATTTCTTTTTGTGTTAAGCCGGGAGAGACCCTGGCGATAGTCGGGCATACGGGTAGTGGCAAATCTACCATCATCAGCTTAATTAATCGTTTGTATCAGCATACTAATGGAAGAATCCTAATTGATGACTTGAATATAGAGGATTTTCACATTAATACATTGAGGCGTCAAATTGGGGTGGTACTGCAGGATGTTTATCTTTTTTCGGGGTCTGTTTATGAAAATGTAAGTCTTCGTGATCCTGCTATTAGGTTAGATGAGGTAAAGGAGGCTGCAAAACTGATTGGGATTCACGACTTTATCGAGCAATTGCCAGAGGGATATCATTATAATGTTATGGAGAGAGGGGGTACCTTATCTATGGGGCAACGCCAATTGCTATCTTTTATGCGTGCTTTATTGTTTAAACCTGCTATTTTGGTATTGGATGAAGCCACTTCTTCGGTTGATAGTCATACTGAAAAACTGATTCAGCATGCTATTGAGGTGTTGACCGCAGGTAGAACATCCATAATAATAGCGCATAGATTGTCTACAATTAGGAAAGCTTCTCAAATCCTCTTGCTGGACAAAGGGGAAATAGTGGAATCAGGTACCCACGATGAGCTGATTAAATCCAAAGGGGCGTATGCTTTTCTACAAATTTTGCAGGATCAAAAGGGTTAAAAATGAGTTTTTTTAGGATTGCGAGGTTTTTACTCTAGGCATCCCTATCTTTGCGAAAAATTTGGAGAAATTTATGCGAATTGAGGGGCTAAAATCATTACGGGCATTTGGTTTCAGTCTTTTTTTGCTTGTTTTCACTTCTAGTGCATTTGCAAACGAAGAAGCAGGCTCTGAAAAGTTGGATCCTGCTAAAATAATCATGGAGCATATACAAGACTCTCATGAATTCCATTTTTTTACACTTAAGACAAGTGATACTACCGAATTCCATGCTACAATTCCACTTCCTGTAATACTTTATTCTCCTCAAAGGGGCTTGTCTGTTTTTTCATCATCTGCATTTAATCATGGACATGAAGAGCATGATGGTTATAAGTTGACTGAGGGGAAAATACATGCTGTAGAGGCTGGTATTGCAGTATATGATTTGTCGATTACCAAAAATGTGGTGCAGATGTTTCTTGCACTTATTATACTTGTTGTGTTGATGATCAACATTGCAAATAAGTACAAGAAGGGACAAGGTGTAAGCTCAGCTCCTAAAGGATGGCAAAACGCTATTGAGCCTGTTATCACGTTTGTGCGAGATGAAGTAGCTAAGCCTAATTTGGCAGGGAAGTACCAAAAGTATTTACCTTACTTATTGACTGTATTCTTTTTCATTTTGATAAATAACATTTTCGGGCTACTTCCAGGTTCTGCGAATGTTACAGGAAATATTGCCTTTACTGTTGTCTTGGGTGTGATTTCCTTCTTTGTCATCATATTTAGTACAAACAAACATTTTTGGGCACACATTTTCTGGTATCCTGGTGTACCGATGGTTGTTCGATTGCTTATTATGTTGCCTGTTGAATTATTAGGGGTATTCACAAAACCATTCGCATTGATTGTCCGTCTTTTTGCAAACATGGTTGCAGGGCATATTATTATATTGAGTTTCATAACATTGATTTTCATATTTGGATCAATGAGTACAGTTGCAGGTTGGGGATTTTCTCCTTTATCTGTTTTGTTTGCTGTATTCATTTATTTAATTGAGATATTGGTAGCATTCATTCAGGCATTTATCTTCACAAATTTGACTGCCGTATTCATTGGGCAGGCATTTGAAGGTGGGCATGATGATCACCATTGATAAATTTTTTGTTCATTTTTAAAACAAGTATCATGAGTCTAATGACAATCATGCTCGAAGTTCAGACTGGTTTCTCACACATGGGTGGAGCAATTGGTGCTGGTCTTGCAGCGATCGGTGCCGGTATCGGTATTGGTCAAATCGGTAAGGGTGCGGTAGAAGCTATTGCTCGTCAACCCGAAGCATCTAACGACATTCGTGCAAACATGATCCTGACAGCAGCTTTCGTTGAGGGTGTTGCCCTTTTCGCAGTTATTGCAGGTTTGTTGGCTGTATTGAAATAATCAGTACAGTGCACGCGATAATTATGTAGCAATGCAGAATTATCGAAAAATTAAACTGCATCCAATGCACAGGGCGGAGGATGCAGTTCTTTGAAAAATTTGATTCAAAATACTGACTATGGATTTGTTATTACCCGGTATTGGCTTATTGATTTGGACGCTAGTAGCGTTCTTATTGGTTTTCTTCATTTTGAAGAAATTTGCTTGGAAAATTATCATTCAATCTCTAAACGATCGTGAAAAAGGGATTGCTGACTCATTGGAAACCGCTCAGAAATTAAAAGCTGAAATGGGACAATTGAAAAGTGAGAATGAGGCATTGATGGTGCAAGCAAGAGAAGAAAGAACCAAAATGCTTAAAGAAGCAAAGGAGACCAAAGACAAATTGATTAACGATGCTAAGGAGCAGGCTAAAGCGGAAGCAGCAAAAGTAATAGCTGATGCTTATGCTGCTATTGAAACTAAAAAAATGGCGGCTCTAACTGATGTTAAAAATCAGATTGGTAACATGGTTATTGAAATTTCCGAAAAGGTTATTCGTAAGCAGCTTGATAATAAAGCAGAGCAAGAAAAATATATTCAGCAGATGGCTGGTGAACTTCATCAGTTTGGAAAATAATCAACATGCGTCAAACTAAAGTTGCACAACGATACGCAAAAGCGCTCTTCGATCTAGCCCTAGAAACAGGGAAGGTAGCAGAGGTAATGAGTGATTTGGATACGATTACTAATGTAAATCATTCTGAACTCAACACTTTTTTTCTTTCACCTGTTATAACAGGTGATAAAAAAAATAGTGTCTTTGATGCTTTATTTGCAAGTCACATACAACCACTTACTTCTTCTTTTTTTAAGCTTATCTTTTCTAAAGGTAGATCAGTTGCCATTAAAGAAATCCTTGATGCATTTTTAGCAATGTATCGCAATTACAAAGGAATTCAAATTGTTGAGCTTACTACTGCTGTTTCTATCTCAGATGATATGAAATCTGAATTAGTTAAGATTTTGCAGGAAAATGTCATGTTGAAAGATAAAAAAATTGAACTACAGGAACACATTGATGCTTCCATACTTGGTGGTTTGATTGTACAAGTGGATGATAAACTTTTTGATGCTAGCATTCAACACGACTTGCAAAACATTAAGAGACAGTTCATCAAAAATATGTACGTTAAGCAAATCATTTAATAACAAAAAATCGAATACAATTTAAATACGCATTTATGATAGACATTAAGCCGGATGAAATATCAGCCATTTTACGTCAGCAATTAAGCAATTTCAATACCTCTGCTGAGTTAGAGGAAGTTGGTACTGTATTGCAAGTTGGTGATGGAATCGCACGTATCTATGGATTAAATAAAGTGAAATCAGGAGAACTTGTAGAGTTTGAAACTGGAGTAAAAGCTATCGCACTTAACCTTGAAGAAGATAATGTTGGTGTTGTATTGATGGGTTCTGGTGCTGGCATTAAAGAAGGTTCAAAAGTAAAGCGTACAGGTATGATCGCATCAATTAAGGCTGGTATGGGCTTGGTTGGACGCGTTATTAATACTCTTGGTGAGCCAATAGATGGTAAGGGCCCAATTGCTGGGGATCTTTATGAAATGCCACTTGAACGTAAAGCACCTGGTGTTATTTTCCGTGAACCTGTTAAGGAACCATTGCAAACTGGATTGAAAGCAATCGATGCGATGATTCCAATTGGACGTGGACAAAGGGAGTTGATTATCGGTGACCGTCAAACAGGAAAGACTGCCATCGCAATTGATACCATCATCAACCAAAAAGAATTTTATAAAGCAGGAAAACCTGTATACTGTATTTATGTGGCCATTGGACAAAAAGCATCTACTATAGCAGGTGTAATGAAAAGTTTGGAAGATAATGGTGCTATGGCTTATACTATTATAGTTGCTGCTCCTGCAGCAGATCCTGCACCACTTCAATTCTTTGCGCCATTTGCTGGTGCTGCAATTGGTGAATTCCTTCGTGATACAGGAAACGCAGCCTTGATTGTTTATGATGACCTATCAAAACAGGCAGTTGCATATCGTGAAGTATCACTTCTACTTCGTCGTCCACCAGGCCGTGAGGCATATCCTGGTGACGTATTTTATTTGCATAGCCGTTTGCTAGAAAGAGCTGCAAAGGTGATCAGCAAAGATGATGTAGCTGCAAAAATGAATGATCTGCCAGATTCAATAAAACATTTAGTAAAAGGCGGAGGTTCGCTTACCGCATTGCCAATCATCGAAACGCAAGCTGGTGACGTTTCTGCATATATTCCAACAAACGTAATTTCAATTACTGACGGACAAATATTCCTAGAGTCAAATTTGTTTAATGCCGGTATTAGACCTGCTATCAACGTGGGTATTTCTGTAAGTCGTGTTGGTGGTAACGCTCAGATTAAGTCAATGAAAAAAGTTTCCGGAACACTTAAGCTTGACCAAGCATTATATCGTGAACTTGAAGCGTTCTCTAAATTTGGTGGTGATCTAGATGCTGCAACAAAGTCCGTAATTGACAAAGGAGCACGTAACGTGGAGATTCTTAAGCAAGGACAATTTCAACCAGTATCCGTTGAAAAGCAAGTTGCTATTATTTATCTTGGAACACAAGGTTTATTAAAAGATATTCCAGTTAGATCAGTTAAAGAATTCGAAGAAAATTTCCTCATAGAGATGGAAGCAAAGCATCCTGAGATTCTTGCTGAATTCAAAAAAGGAAATCTACCTGAAGATGGGCTTAAAATAATGACTGATTTAGCAAAAGGATTGATGGCTGACTATAAATAATTAGTCAATCAATATTAAAAGTCTAAAAAGAAAAAATAAATCCGGATTATTTTAATCCGGATTTATTTTTTCAGGTTGATACAGTTGATAAAATCATTAGGGAGAAATTGAATGTTTAATTATCACCTTAAATCAAACAAACTTGCATATTCAAGTCGATCATCTCAGTAAGCAGTTCGGAAGTTTTACTTCTGTCGACAATTTATCTTTTTCTGTAAAGGCAGGAGAGGTATATGGATTTCTTGGTCAAAATGGAGCTGGTAAGTCAACCACCATTAGAATGATCTTGTCTTTGATAAAGCCAACACAGGGTAAGATTAAGCTTTTCGGTAAATCAATACAAGACGATAGAGAATATATACTCAGTAGGACAGGTGCAATGGTTGAGAAGCCTGATTTGTATAAATATTTGAACGCCATCGATAACATGAAGATATTTTCTAAGTATGGTGGTCTATCATTGAGTCGTGATGAAATCCTGAATCAATTGGCTGTTGTTGGACTTGAGTCGCGTGCCCTCGACAAAGTCAAGAAATATTCACAGGGAATGAAGCAGCGATTGGGCATTGCTATTGCCATGGTAAATAATCCTGATTTAATTATTTTGGATGAACCAACGAATGGGCTTGATCCACAAGGGATAACCGATATTCGAAATCTTATTTTAATGTTGAGTCGAGATAAGAAAAAAACGGTTGTTGTTTCCTCACACTTACTATCTGAAGTAGAACAGATCGCAGATAGCATGCTAATTATTAATAAGGGGAAAAAGATTGTAGAAGGTAGAGTGAATGATTTACTTAATCCTGGAAAAGTTCAACTTGAAATAGATACCTTAAATAATGAAGAGGCTAAATTGATTTTAAGTTCATCAACCTGGGGGAGCTCTCTTAAAAGTGATTTATCAGAAAAACTGATTGTTGAAGTCGATCGGGCAACTATTCAAGACCTAACTAAGTACTTAGTCGACCATGGCGTAGGGTTGGTCGGAATCAAATCCGTGAATTCGCTCGAAGCTTATTTCCTATCCTTAACATCTGAACATGCAGTATAGTAGAATTACATACATAGAACTTTATAAGATTTTTAGGAACCCTAGGACCTACATTGCCTTCAGTGTAGTAGCCCTTGTAGTCGGCTTAATTCAGTTAGGTTTTTATACAGATGGTGAAACATATTTGGAGTTTGGTTTGCGCTCTTTAACGGACACATTTGATTTGCATGGTAAGATTTTGAACGGATATTTGATGGCTTATATAATCTTGCAAACATTACTTGTAAACCTTCCTTTGTTGGTTTCTTTGGTTGCAGGTGATATGATTTCTGGCGAAGCAGGCATTGGAACATTGAGGTTGATCTTGACAAAGCCGGTCAGTCGTAATACATTGGTTATGGCAAAATTTACTGCTGCAAGTATCTATACTTTGGTATTGTTACTTTGGATGGCATTTTGGTCACTTGGCATTTCTGTTTTGATTTTTGGAGCTGATGATATGTTGATTTTAAAGAGTGATATGATTACACAAATCTTATCTAGTGATGTATTATGGAGGTACGTAGCGGCATTTGGGTTCGCCATTATTGCGATGCTCACTGTTGCCTCCCTTTCTTTTTTTCTAAGTGTTTTTGCTGAGAATTCAATTGGACCAATCATGACAAGTATGAGTATTATTATTGTTTTTACTATTATCAATACACTGGATCTCCCCATTTTTAATCACATAAAGCCATATCTCTTCACGAGTCATATGTTAGGATGGAAAGGATTTTTTGACATACGGGTGAATGAAAATAATGAACAAATTATTGGATCAATAGAAAATTTACCAGGTGTGCTTACTTCTGCTGGAATACTGATTCTGCATATTCTCGGATTCCTTTGGGCATCTATAGCCGTTTTCAAAAGAAAGGATATTCTTTCTTAAAATACTATTGGATAGGTGTTCCTCATTTGTTGAAAAGGAGTAAATTGAACTAGTAAAACTCTCCACATGAAAAAATCTATTTTATTACTCTCGTTTGTTTTTTCTCTCATTTCCGTATTTGCAGATGTTAGACTTCCAGCTATCATTGGAAATCACATGGTGTTACAACAAAATTCAAAAGTTAAACTTTGGGGATGGTGCTCGCCTGCTGAAAAAATTGTCATTTCTACAAGTTGGGATACAACCACTTATGAAACTAACGGTGATAATGGGGCACGTTGGCTTACGGAAATAAGCACTCCAAAAGCTGGAGGCCCTTATACAATAAAAATTAAGGCGAATAATGAAGTCCTTATTGAAGATGTATTAATTGGTGAGGTTTGGGTTTGTAGTGGACAGAGCAATATGGAATGGTCTGGCGATCAAAATCTTCCTCAGTCTAAATCAGAGTCTCCCAATGCTACGAATACTAGCATTCGTTTTTTTTATGTTGCTAAGTCTACTTCGGAAACACCTCAAAATGATTTAAGTGGCAAATGGGTAGTGTGTAACCCAGAAGATATGTTGCACTTTAGTGCTGTAGGTTATTTTTTTGGAAAGCAATTGAATGCTAAAACGAAGTTTCCTGTTGGTTTGATCAATAGCAATTGGGGTGGAACTCCTGCAGAAGTATGGACCCCTAAAGAAATTGTTGAGTCTGATAAAGAGTTAAAGGCGGCTTCAGATAAATTAGGTGAATTGGCGTGGTGGCCAAATAAGCCTGGACTTATATACAATGCAATGATTTATCCAATTGTGAATTATAAAATTGCAGGTGCAATTTGGTATCAGGGAGAAAGTAATGTGGGAACTCATTATGGGTATCAAAAATTATTAACCTCAATGATTGCAAGTTGGAGAAAGTCATGGGGCAATGATTTTCCATTTTATTTTGTGCAAATAGCTCCTTATAGTTATGGTGATGATCACATCAATGGAGCACTGCTAAGGGAGGCACAAACTAAGGCTTCTTCATATCTGAATACAGGCATGGTGGTAATTAGTGATTTAGTCGATGATGTTAAAAATATACATCCTGTTGAAAAAATAAAAGTATCAGAGCGCTTGGCTAATTTGGCACTTGCAGAAACATATGGCATGAAGGGATTGAGCTATAAAAATCCAATGTATAAGTCTCATGCCATAGAAAAAGGAAAGATTAGAATAAGTTTTGAAAATGTACCAACAGGATTAGTGACAAAAGGCGGCGACGCTACTGAATTTTATATTGCTGGTTCTGACTTAAAGTTTTTACCTGCAAAAGCTAAAATTGAGGGCAATACAGTTGTAGTATCGAATAAAGAAGTAAAGGATCCTGTTGCTGTTCGATTTGGATTTACCAATACAGCTATCCCAAATTTATATAGCAGTGAGGGTTTGCCAGTAAATCTATTTAGAACAGATAAATAATAATGGCCTGTATTTAATTGAGTCATTTATAAATTTTAAAAGGCCCGGAGTTCACTCCGGGCCTTTTACTTATTTTTTAAATCAACTAAAATGGGGATTAGTAAAATTTAGTAACACCTGGCACTGCAATTTTATAGAGCCCATTTTCATCTGGTAATGATTGTGGAAGAGTATCCCAAGTATAAGCAGATGGTTGAAGATTTAGTCCACTATTTAGCGCCTTATCCCATTCTACTACTTGTCCACTATATGTTGCCATTCTTCCAAGTATTGATGTCATGGTGCTATGGGCGCCATATTCTGCATTGGCAAATTTATAGATCCCTTTAGCAATAGCTTCAAATAGTTCATCATGTTCTGTTTGATAACCATTGTTTTCTCCTTTGAGGTCAAATTGATACATAACCTTTCCTTTGTGGTCTCTAATATTTGCTGCACCACAATAAATTTTTCCTTTAGTTCCAATAATAAGTTCATCAACCTTTGCGGAAGTGTTCTTGATGTGACGACACTGACTATTTAAAATTGAGCCATCAGCATATTGAAATTCTACATAGTGGTGGTCAAATATTTCACCAAAGTCTTTTCCTTTTCTAACTTCTCTGCCACCCATACCTTGTGCTTTCACAGGATGTCCACCTTTGAACCAGTTGATGACATCAATATTGTGAATGTGTTGCTCATTGATGTGATCTCCACAAAGCCAGTTGAAATAATACCAGTTACGCATTTGGTATTCCATTTCAGTTTGACCAGCTTGTCTAGGTCTAACCCAAACACCATCATTATTCCACCATGCTTGAGCAGAAGTGATGTCGCCAATCATATCTTTTCTTTTATACAGCTCACGATAAGAATTTTGATAATGTCTTTGTAGACCTACCACAACATTTAATTTTTTCGTTTTGGCTATTTCTGCAGCGGCAAGTACTCGTTTAACACCTTCTGGGTCTGTTGCAACGGGTTTTTCCATGAAGATGTGTTTGCCTTGTTTTACGGCTTCTTCAAAATGGATAGGTCTAAAGCCTGGAGGTGTTGCAAGAATTACTACATCAGCAAGAGCCATTGCATTTTTGTATGCGTCAAAGCCAACAAATTTTCTTTCTTCAGGAACATCTACTACTGCTTTGAAGTTTCCTTTAATTCCTGCATCAGAAAGATCTTCTGCAGTAAGACTTTTGTAGCAGCTGTCTAGGCGATCTTTGAACGCATCGGCCATAGCAACAATCTTTACGTTTTGTTTGCTCTGAAGGGCTTGTAATGCAGCACCAGTGCCTCTTCCTCCGCAACCAATCAATGCAATTTTGATAGCATCGCTAGAACCGGAATAAAAATTAAGATTGCTAAGCATAGGAGTTGCCATTGCACCACCTGCAAGAAGACTAGATTGTTTTACGAAATCCCTACGTGTTGCCTGGGATGTTTTAGGTTTGTTTGCCATCGTTGTTTTTTTATGATTAGTTACCGAGATACAATTTATAAAATTTTTCGGCATCTTCAGCAGAAGGTTGCACAGCTGGCTTCACAATTCGAAAACCAGCAAAAGCGCCATCTGTTAACCACCACCTACTTTTTGGAATCTGTGGATCTCTTTTATTCCAGGTTACTTCTGAAAATTGTCGATTGCTTACGCTAAGTTTTTGAGCATCATCAATATAAGAGCCACCTCGCACACTCCTAGGGTATCTAGCAGTGGGGTTAATGAGGGGGTCACTAGCATTATCGCCTAGTTTAGTAAAATAAGCAGGGTCATATTGATCAAGTGTCCATTCAGCTACATTCCCTAGCATATCGTATAATCCCCAAGCATTTGGTTTTTTTTGTCCAACTTTTTGGTATTTCAACTTACTGTTGGTCTTAAACCAGGCATATTGACCAAGCTGTGCAGGATCGTTCCCGAAAAAATAGGTTGTTTTGCTTCCTGCCCGGCAGGCATACTCCCATTCTGCTTCAGTGGGTAGCCTGAAAAATATTCCCGTTTTACTGTACAACCACCGGCAAAACATCATGGCGCCATCCACGCTCATACTGTTGACAGGGTAGCCACCATCTTTGCCCATATTCCAGCTTAAGTCAATGTATTGTGCTGTAGGTCTTGTCACGGCATCAACTTTTGAACCTTGTGAGGTATTGTCGTCTCTGTAAAAAATATTGAACTGATCATGTGTGATTTCAAACGCACTCATTTCAAATGCAGAAACATGCACATTAGTTGCTGGTTTCTCATTTGTGTTTTTAGATGCATTGTTACCCATCATAAAAGTACCTTCTGGAATAGATACTAATGTGATTTTTTTATCTGAATTCGGAATAGCAATCTCATTTTTTTGAATTGGATTAGCTTGTGCGCTTGTCTTTATTGATCCAAAAAAAGAAAGACAGAGTAACGTTGCAGGAATTAATTTTTTCAATACTATTTTATTTAATGCAATTTTAAGTAAATTGTACAACGCAACAAATTATTCATCAACTAAATTTCAAGATAATGCAACGCAGAGGATTTCTCAAAAATACAACACTTGCAGGTGCAGCACTAATTCCAGGTATGACGGGTTATTCAGCTAATTCAACTACAATTGATACACAAAAACCATTTAATCTTAATTATGCTTTTCATGATGGTTCTTTTAGATCTCATGGAGGTAAAGATTTTGTAGATCAAATTCAGTTCGCCTATGATCAAGGGTTTCGTTCTATCGAAGATAATGGAATGATGGGAAGAAGTGTTGCTGAACAAACTCGTATTGGTAATACGTTAGCAAAACTTGGGATGCAAATGGGGGTATTTGTTGTGACAACAAACAATTGGCATTGGAGTTTGAGCTTAACTACCGGGAAGCAAGAGTTTAAAGATGTCGTTGTTCGTGATTGTAAAACGGCTGTTGAAGTGGCCAAGCGTTGCAATGCTAAATGGATGACAGTTGTTCCAGGCAATGTAGATCGTTCTTTGCCTTTTGATATTCAAACTGGTAATGTGATCGAAGCTCTTAGGCCAGGTGCAGAAATACTCGAGCGCAATGGATTGGTTATGGTTCTTGAGCCATTGAGCGATAATCCAGATCTTTTTCTTCGTCATTCTACTCAAACGTATATGATTTGCAAAGCAGTAAATAGCAGTGCATGTAAGATATTGTTTGATATGTACCATATGCAGCGAAATGAAGGCGATATGATTGCCAATATTGATAAGTGTTGGAGTGAGATTGGCTATATGCAAATTGGAGATAATCCAAATAGAAATGAACCAGGTACAGGCGAAGTGAATTATAAAAACATCTTCAAGCATTTATACAATAAAGGGTATAAAGGCATTCTTGGTATGGAACATGGAAATTCTATCAATGGTAAGGAAGGTGAATTGGCACTAATCAAAGCATACAGAGAAGCTGATTCATTTCTTCCATAATTCAATCAAAGGGGAACATTTCTAAATCGGTTTTCATTTGCGTAACTTTGTGGCATAAAGAGGCTCATGAAGAAGATTTTTTTGTTTTTAATGACAAGTCTATTGTTCGCCAAGTTGAGCGCACAATCTACTGATGTGCTCATGGGAAAGCTAAAGGAAAAGTTAGCTAAGGTGAAAGACTATTCTGCAGTAGCCCAATTAAAAACGGATGTTGCGTTTTTGAAGCTGCCAATTTCTAAAGTAAATATTTTCTATAAATACCCTGATCAATTTCAGATAAAAAAGGAAGGTGGGGTATCTATTCTCCCCAAAGGAGGAATGAGTGTTAATTTAAATTCACTCATTCTAGAAGGCAATTATACTGTTATCCCAAGCGGTAATATTAATTGGAAAGAAGCATCATTGGTTGTTCTTAAGCTTGTTCCAAATGCAGAATCATCAGACTTAATTATCTTAACCCTTTATGTTAATGAGAAGGAACTCTTAATCAAAAAAGCGCTTGCTACTACTAAGCAAAATGGAACCTATGAGCTTGAGCTTGAGTATGGGAAATACAGCGAATGGGGACTTCCTGATAGGGTAAAAATGATTTTTAATACCAAAGAGTTTAGCTTACCGAAGGCAGTGACTCTTGAATATGAATCAGGCTTTGGCGGCAAAAAAGAAGTTAAAAAAGCATTAGGTAATAAAGGAAGAATAGAACTTATTTATTCTTCTTATTTAATCAATAAAGGGTAATACATTTTATATTACTAAAATCTAAAGCCTAATTGTATACCTGCTCTGATGCCTGCCCAAGGCCCATCTAGAGATAATTTAATTTCATTGGCAGATACGGTATAACTTTCCTTTGTGAATGGAATATCAAACGTTGAGAGCGACGACCTGATACTTTCTTGCTCAAGCTGATCTAGTGAAACGTTTGTATGTGCAGAGAATACACCATTTGCAGTTCCAAAATGAGGACCAATGATCCACCAATCTAAACAAAAGTTTTTTCCAATAAACCATTGTGATCCAAGCATTAATCCTACTGTGTTTCCTGTGAGATTTCCAGAAAGGTCAATTGATGCAGTTTGATTATTAATATCAGTATAGTTAAAATTTAATCCTTTAGCATTGAATGTTGCATGCCTATAAAAAGGGGAAACATAAAATCCACGTCCGTATCCTTTTTTGCCAAGGTAGAATCTGAGATCTGCTGTTATTGCGGAGCCTCCCAGTTTGATTGCATTTAACGCATCTTCTGCAGATTGAGAATTATTGCTTTGGCTAGTAATGAACGTTTTGAATGGTATATTACCACTAGGCATGATTCTGTAGGACAACGCAACCGACATTCTTTTACTTAATACTTCCTCAAATTGAAGTCCATAATTATGTAAAGCAAGTCCAGTCAAATTTACTTTTAGTAGATGCCTTTTGAAAATTGGTTTTTCACTTCGCGTTGACGTTTGATCTTGTGCTGTTAGCAAATTTGGGGAAGCGAAAAGTAATGAGAAGAAAACCAGGGTTGAGTAAATTCTTTTCATTGAATTGGATTTAGTGTATAAGAAAAAAAGGTTATTCTTCTATTCTTTCATCTTCCACATTGGCAACCACTTGTGCAGACATTTTTCGCATTGGATTTTTTCTTAACTCAGCATATCCCATTCGGGTGTCAAAAATATCAATGGCTGCAAATACAGCTCCCCTAAATGAAGATTCATCAGCTATGCCCTTGCCAGCAATATCAAAGGCTGTTCCATGATCAGGCGATGTTCTGATAGCGCTTAATCCTGCTGTAAAATTAGTTCCTTCACCAAGTGCTAATGACTTGAAGGGAATTAAACCTTGGTCATGATACATGGCTAGAATAGCATCAAATTTTTCGTGATTGCCTCTTGCAAAAAAAGCATCCGCACTATATGGACCCATTACAATGCAGTCCGGTTTTTTAGCCTCCAATACGGCTGGGCGAATAATTTCTTTTTCTTCCTTTCCCACTAATCCTTCATCTCCAGCATGCGGATTTAATCCTAGAACGGCTATTTTAGGTTTATCTACACCAAAATCTTTTTTCAAACTTGTTTTTAGCAGGTTTATTTTTTTGATGATTTTTTCTTTGGAAATATGTTTTGCTACTTCTCCAATAGCAATATGTTCTGTAAGTAAACCAACTCGCATATTTTCAGCAATCATGAGCATCAATACATCGTCGGCTTGAAAGGCTTCTTGGAGATAGGGAGTATGTCCAGTGAAATTGAAATCACTGCTTTGCATTGTAAATTTATGAAGTGGTGCAGTGACCAATCCATCAATGGTTTTATCTTTTAATGCTTTTACAGCAGCTTGTAGGGAGAGTACGCCATATTTACCGCCTATTTCGTTCATCTGACCAGGCTGAATAGCCACTTCCTCTTCCCATACGTTAAAGAGGTTCAATTGTTTAGGAATAGCCTTAGATACCTCTTTAATGCTTGTATAATTAATGTTTATCTCAGGTAACAATTTTCTATAGTAGTTCAACACTTTGCTTGACGCAAAAACTACTGGTGTACAGAAATCCATTAGACGACCATCAGAAAAGGTCTTGATAATTAGTTCAATACCGATTCCATTTAAATCACCCACAGAAATGCCTATCACAGGTCTTTTTTGTCCACTCATTTTCGTTCTTTTCTAATGTTCCATAAAGGTACAATGAAAACGGGGATCTTTGTCTTAATTTTGGATAGTATGTATACACTCAAAAAATCACTTGGACAGCACTTTTTAAAGGATGAAACGGTTTGTGTCAGCATAGTTGACTCACTACAAGCACATCCATTCACTCGTTTATTAGAGGTTGGTCCGGGTGGAGGGGCCTTAACAACGCACCTGTTGAACATAAAGGGCGTGGACTTTAAAGCCATTGAGATTGATAAAGAGAAAGTGGTTTATTTAGAAAATCGGTTTCCTGAAATAAAAGGTATGCTTATTGAAGCCAGCATTTTAGATGCAGAATTACCCTTTGATCAGCCCTTTACCATGATAGGCAATTTCCCTTATAATATTTCTACTCAAATTGTGTTTAAAGTAATTGATTGGAGAGAATCGGTTGAAGTAATGGTGGGAATGTTTCAAAAAGAAGTGGCTATTCGAATTTGTGCCTTGCCTGGGTCAAAGGATTATGGAATTTTAAGTGTCCTTACCCAAGCCTTTTTCAAAGCGGAATATTTGTTTGATGTAAGCGAGGGTTGTTTCGATCCTCCTCCAAAAGTTAAAAGTGGAGTCATTCGCCTTACCGGAATTGGAAATCCATATGAGATCAAAAATTTTAAAAAATTTCTTATGCTTGTTAAGACTGCATTTGGACAACGACGAAAGCAGTTGAGGAATCCGTTGAAACCCTATTTTAAAAAAGAAATTTTGCAAGAGGAAATATTTACTAAACGGGCAGAACAATTATCTGTTCAAGATTTTGTTAACCTTCTGAATAAAATGCAATGAGGCCTAAGGTGATTGTTACTGCTTATGCTCACCCGCTACTCCGAGAGCGTTTAGAATCCTATGGGTTCGAGGTGCATGAAGAGTATACTATTGACTACGCAGGATTGATGAATATAGTTGGTGAGTATACTGGAATGATTGTTACCACTAGATTAAAAATTGACAAGGCTATATTAGACAAGGCTAAACTGCTTAAATGGATTGGTAGACTTGGTAGTGGCATGGAATTAATTGATGTTGATTATGCTTCTTCGCTAGGTATAAAATGCGTAGCAAGTCCAGAAGGAAATAGAGATGCTGTTGCTGAACATGCACTAGGAATTCTTTTATCGTTGATGCATAAAATTTCCTTGTCTAATGAGCAAGTGAAAAAATTTGTTTGGTTGCGAGATGAAAACAGAGGTACTGAACTGAAAGGAAAAACAATTGGCATTATAGGTTATGGAAATACAGGTACTCGGTTTGCTCAATTATTGTCTGTTTTTGATGTTAGCATATTAGTGTACGATAAATATAAAACAGGATTTAGTGAAGGGTGTGTTCAAGAATCTACGTTAGATGATATAGTGAATCATGCAGATGTAATTAGTTTTCATGTTCCGTTAACTGCGGAAACACAGTATTTTGCCAATCAGGTTTTTTTTAGAAAATGTAAAAAGGCCCCTTATTTTCTAAATCTGAGTAGGGGTAAAGTAGTGAACACCGTTGATTTAGTGGAAGCACTTGATACTGGGTTGATTCGTGCAGCTGGATTAGATGTTCTTGAAAATGAAAATGTTAAGTCCTATGGCGCAGAAGAGTTATCTATGCTCACTAACTTAACTCAACGGCCTAACGTAATCATAACCCCTCATATTGGGGGGTATAGCCATGAAGCGCTTGAGAAGATGGCTAATGTGGTGTTGGGGAAGCTCGAACTTCCGCCTAGGTATTGATTTTAATTTTTTTTATTACTTTTGCACTACAGCAACGCTTCAGATTTTTCTGAGGCGTTGCTATTTTTTTCAAGTTAAGCATGTAAAAATTAGTTTATGAGCGATATAATCTATGTAACCAAAGAGACGCTGGAACAAATGAAAATTGAATTGCAGCATCTTAAAGGGGTTGAAAGACCAGCCGCATCCAGAGCTATTGCTGAGGCTAGGGAAAAGGGTGACCTTAAAGAAAACGCAGAATATGATGCCGCCAAAGAAGCACAGGGATTACTTGAAGCAAGAATAAATAGGATGGAGGCAGAGCTTGCTAATGCCCGTATTTTGGATGTATCAACAATTGACACAAGTAAGGTGTCTATTCTTACGAAAGTGACAATTACCAACAAAGCAACAAAAAAGTCAATGACCTATCAACTTGTTTCAGAGAAAGAGGCTGATTTAAAGTTGTTCAAGATTTCTGTTACCTCACCTATTGGAAAAGGGTTGCTTGGAAAGAGAGAAGGGGACGAAGCTGAGATCATAGCACCTAATGGTAAAATTATTTTTTCAATAGATAAGATTTCAGTTTAAAGAAGAGCAAAATTCATGTCAACAATTTTTTCAAAAATCATTGCAGGTGAAATCCCTTCTTATAAAATAGCTGAGAATGAATTATTCTATGCTTTTTTAGATGTTTTCCCATTAGTGCCTGGCCATACATTAGTGGTTCCCAAAAAAGAAATAGATTATTTCTTTGATTTAGATGTAGATCAATTGTCTGCAATTTTGAATTTTGCAAAACCCATTGCTAAAGCGATTGAATCAGCATTTCAATGCAAGCGATGTGGAATATCTGTGATCGGACTTGAAGTGGCACATGCACATTTGCATGTTGTACCTATTAATACAGCAGACGACCTTAATTTTACAAGAGTAAAACTCAAGCCTACTCCAGATGAGCTTTTAGAAGTTCAACAAAAAATACTTGCTCAATTGAAAAGTCATGAATAACCTCAACGTTACGTTTACAAGAGAGCTTTTTTTTAAAGTATTGATTGCTGTATTATTTGGACTTGGTCTATTTGATTTGCTATTCTCGTTTACGGGGGCTTACGCCATTTATGGGTTGCTTTATCCTGCCGCACATGTGTTGTTGCATATCATTTTATTTCTTTCGCTTTCCTTTATTTGGTCAAAAGAAAAATGGGCTTTGTACCTTTTTGCCGCAATAGTTATTCTTCATCTCTTACTCGACTTATATGCCGGTGCATTTCAAGCTGTAAAACTTTTGTTGTTTGTTCCTCTTGTCCTTTTTATATTTCTTTGGGGTAGTAAGAAATAATCATCCTATTTCTTTATTCGATCAGGGTTCTCTTTGATGAAAGAGTCCCAGCTTGATGATTTTGATTTTTTACTTGATTTCTTGGGGAGTGAAGTTAGTTTGATGCCCTGTAATGAGAAGTGATGGCAAATTGCTACGGCAAGTGCGTCAGAGGCATCATAGTATTTGATAGCTTGTTTAATTACAATGATATTATTAAGCATTTTCCAGATCTGTTCCTTATTAGCGTTTCCATTTCCACTAATTGATTGTTTCACTTTTTTAGGCGAATATTCTGATACGTTGAGTTGATGAGTCATGGCTACTCCAATAGCTATACCTTGTGCACGGCCTAGTTTAAGCATGCTTTGTACATTCTTGCCAAAGAAAGGAGCTTCAATAGCCATTTCACTTGGTTTATATTGGATAATCAACTTATGTATTACTTGATTGATTTCTCCAAGTCGTTCGAACATATCTTTTTTGCCATTCAGTTTAACAACATCCATTTCAAGTAATTCAATAGCATTACCGTCAACTGAAATTACACTATATCCCATGATAACGGTGCCAGGGTCGATTCCTAAAATTATTTTGCCTTTCTTATTCAATGGGGGTTAATTTTGACTGATATTCTAAAACACTGAACAAAAGTATCAAAATATTACTCAACTATTTAGTTGGGCCAATTCTATTCATTTGGCTTTCGTATAGCGTTATTCATCAAATCAGTAGCCAGCCAGATTTACCATCATATGTTCTGTTGCTAAAGCAGAGTATTCAGGCAAAGGGGATCTTTCTTTTCATATTAGTTGTTTGTTTGATGCTTTTGCAATGGACGCTTGAAGCTAAAAAATGGCAGTTATTGGTGAAGCCTATTGCACCTATTTCAATGTTTACTGCCCTTTCCGCTATTTTTCGGGGCATCTCTTTTTCAATGGCAACACCTAATCGGCTGGGAGAGTTTGCGGGTCGAATTATATACTTACCAAATGGCAAGCGCTTGGCTGGCACATCACTAACATTCATCGGAAATTTTGCTCAATTAATAGTAACACTCCTGTTTGCTAGTGCCTCTCTTTTTTTGATTCAGCCATTTTTTATAGCAACTAATTCTTCTGCTATATTTTTGAAGTTGACATTTTTATTTCAGTGTACAGTTCCATTTCTTACGCTCATCTGCTTAGTAATTTATTTCAAGCTTGGATCTGCATTTGAATATCTTTTTTCATTTTCAATCATGAAAAAAGTAAAATCTCGCTTGATGTTATTAGAGCAACTTCCAGCTCATATTCTTCTACGTGTTTTATTTTTATCCATACTGCGTTTTTGCATCTTTATAGTTCAATACTTCTTGTTTTTTCAGCTCACTAAAGTTTCTATTTCATTATATGATACCACAGTATCTATATCTGTTATGTTTCTATGGCTTGCCATTCTTCCTACGATTGCATTTCTTGAATTGGGAGTGAGGTGGCAGTTTGCCTTGATTTTATTAGGAGGACTCTCTTCCAATCGACTAGGTATTTCCATTGCAGTGACAGCTATTTGGTTCATCAATTTAATTGTTCCTGCATTGTTGGGCGTTTTTTCAGTTTTTCGACTGAATGGAGAAAATCCTTCGACTTACGATGAAAAATTATGAAAACTTTATTTTAAAGAGACGGGTTTGAACTAAAAAGGCCATTTGTTGTTTTTATATTTGTATATGCATGGAAAAATAAAGTTTATTTTATTTCTGAGTTGTAGCCTTTCATTTACCAAGCTTAATGCAGCAATTGATACTTGTCGTCTTACCAATACATCATACGCTTCAGGTGAAGAAATTCGCTTCAAAATATTCTATAATGTAATTGGCTTGTATGTTGATGCCGGTTCAGCTGTTTTTACTATTGAAAATATGCAATTGAATAATCGTCCAGTTTATCATGTTAAAGGACTAGGATTTTCAAATCCTTCATACGATTGGATTTTTAAAGTGAGGGATCGGTATGAAAGTTTTATTGATACGTCTTCATTAAAGACCCAAAAATTTTTACGACATGTGGAAGAAGGCGGTTATCGAAAGGACGAGGCTGTTGTTTTCAACCACACAGAAAAACAAGCAGTTTCTACACGAGGCACATATTCTATTCCAGACTGCATACAAGATGTGCTTAGTTCAATCTATTATGCCCGAAACATCGATTTCTTGAAGTATCAAGTAGGCGATAAGATTCCAATATCTATGTTTTTAGATGATGAAGTGCATAGTATCTACATACGATATTTGGGTAAGGAGGTTATAAAGACCAAGTACGGTCAATTCAGGGCCATTAAGTTTAAGCCCATGTTGATTAAAGGGACAATCTTTCAGGGTGGGGAATTAATGACAGTATGGGTTACTGATGATGCCAATCATCTTCCGTTAAGAATCGAAAGTCCAATTACGGTTGGTAGTGTTAAAGTAGATATGATGGGCTATAAAAATTTAAGAAATCCAATGCAGGCATTGATTAGTTTAAATCGATAAATTAAACTTATCTAATGCTATTAGTTCATCTCTGCGATATCCCTTGTCTGTTTTTTTTATAGTACAGGCTGAGATCAAGGGGTCGTGTTCGAAAAATAGTATATAATTTTTTTCAGCGGCTTCACTTAAAAAAATTTCTTTTTCTTTTAGTGTGGTCATGGGGAACATATCATATCCCATAATATAAGGAAGGGGTATGTGTGCTGCAGATGGAATGAGATCTGCCATATAGACTATCGTTCTGTTGTGTAGTTCTATAAATGGAATCATCATTGAGCTGGTGTGACCATGTACAAATTGTATTGAGATGTTTTCGGAAAAAGGAGTTCTGCTATGTTGAGTTTCAGAAATGAATTTTAGTTTTCCTGATTCTTGGATGGATAAGATATTTTCTTTCAAGAATGAAGCTTTTTCTCTAGCATTTGGATTAAGCGCATCATTCCAATGTGTTTCATTGCTCCAGTAAGTTGCATTGGGAAATGTCAATGAAAGCTCATTGTTATCCATTTTTACTGCACCACCGCAATGATCAAAATGCAGATGAGTAAGTATGACATCTGTTATATCGGTCGGCTCAATGTTTAATTTTAATAATGAACTCAATAATGAGTCTTCTCCGTGTGGGTAATAGTGACTAAAAAATTTTTCAGATTGTTTATTTCCCATCCCAGTATCGATTAAAATCTTTCTGTCTTCATCAACAATGAGCATGCATCTCATGGCCCAAGTACACATATTGTTCTCATCGGCTGGGTTTTCTTTTTGCCATAACGTTTTAGGCACTACCCCAAACATAGCTCCTCCATCTAGTTTAAAGAGTCCTGTATCAATTGAGTAGATCTGCATTATTTTCTTTTGTGATAGAAGAACGAGTATAAAATAGTGCAAAGAAACTTAGGATGAAGAAACACATGAGTACTAGTATTGAATTTCTCATGTTTCCAGTTAGCTCTTCGTTCCTAGCGAATAGAAATAAGCCTATAGTAAGAGCAATTTTTTCAGTAACATCATAGAAGCTAAAAAACGAAGTAGTGTCTTCTGTTTTTGGCAGGAGTTTTGAATATGTACTTCTGCTCATAGACTGAATACCTCCCATCACAAGTCCTACAAATACAGCTAGTATGTAAAATTGGCCTTGCGAATAGACGTTATATCCAACAATGCATATGCCAATCCAAATAGAGACAGCCACGATCAGTGTCGGTATATTTCCAATTTTGCTGGAAAGTTTGCTCATGAGTATAGCTCCAAAAATGGCAACTAGTTGAATCAAAATGATAGTCAGCAATAGTTTCGGCTCATCCTCTGCTTTTGGGAAAATTTCCTTTTTTGCAAAACTTGCAGCAACCAGCATCACTGTTTGAACCCCTACACTAAATAAGAAAAATGAAAGAAGGTATCGTTTCAGCGTTGGAAGTTCTTTTGCTTGATTC
Source organism: Chitinophagaceae bacterium (assembly GCA_947451935.1). Lineage (GTDB taxonomy): Bacteria > Bacteroidota > Bacteroidia > Chitinophagales > Chitinophagaceae > Pollutibacter. The sequence goes on along the minus strand of CANGBH010000001.1, from coordinate 12,565 downwards.
CAAACCAATTTTAATTCATGATATCCATTAATGAGGATATTTTTCTTCAATTTTTTATTTACAGCAGTATTGGATGGAAGATTTTTAAACGTGATTTGTGCAAATCCAAACCACCATAGTCCAACCAACAAAAATGAAATTCTTGCCCCAATGGTTTTGTCTGATTCATCAAGTCCAAACCAACCTGGTTTCAGCAAAATGACAAAGCAAATGATTTGTAAAATCACACTACCTATGTATCCCATAGCATATCCTTTTGCACTGACTCTATCTCTATCTTGAGGGTATGCAATGTCAGGTAGGTAGGCATTATAAAATACCCAGCTACTCCAAAAGCCTAGTGCGGCGGTTGCAAAAAATATAATGCCCAATTCAACACGATCAGGTGTGAAAAAGAATAGCATCGAACATGAAAGAGCTCCTAGTGTTGTAAAGAATCGCATAAAGGCTTTTTTGTTGCCTCTATAATCTGCAATAGATGAAAGTATGGGTGAAGTGCAGGCCACTATTAGAAATACAATACCTAAAGCATAGTTTTCAAGTGCTGTATTGATGATTTCCAATCCAAAAAATTTCACATAGGATAATTCTGAAGCAACCTTATTGCTTGTTACGGCAACATAGTAGGCAGGGAAAATGGTTGAGGTAATCACTAGGTTGTAGGAGCTATTTGCCCAATCATACATTGCCCATGCATTTTCTATTTTTTTTGATCCTTTTATCATAGAATTTTTTAAAGTCTATGAGTAAGATAAGAAAAAAAATGAATGTAGTTATGAGGCAGTGAGGTAAGAACTTAAAGTTTTCCAGTTAAAATCAATACGATTAGCAGGCTTCCCAAAATAATACGATAAACACCGAACCATTTAAAGCCATTTTGTTTAAGAAATTTAATAAAAAATTTGATTGCAATTAAGGCTGCAAAAAATGCAGTGCCACTCCCAATGAGTAAATAACTGATGCCTTCATGACTAAGTACGCCTGGTTGTTCTTTCCAAATGTCATATAAACTTTTAACGGTGGCAGCAAGCATAGTAGGGACTGCCAGGAAGAATGAGAATTCTGCAGCAAGGGATCTTGTTAATTTAAGTTGCATTCCCCCTATAATGGTAGCAGCACTTCGGCTAAGTCCAGGAAATATGATGGCAAGCACTTGATAGCAGCCTATTAAAAAAGCTTTTTTAGGTGTTATATCTGCTTCATCGTTAATATTGCTTTGCTTAAACCAGTTGTCTGCGAAGAGTAAGATTATTCCACCTCCTAGTATTACAAATGCAATGAATAAGGGTTTTTCTAGTACTTCTTCAATATGGGTTTTTAATAATCCGCCAATTGCAATAGCAGGCAAAATTGCAATAAATAATTTTGCATAGAATGAAGGATTTCTGAAATTTAGAAATTTCTTCCAATAGAGCACTACAACAGATAGTATGGCGCCAAACTGAATAACTATTTCAAATAATTTGGTGTACGCATCTTGCTCTATATTGAAAAACGCTGATGCGATTGCCATATGTCCTGTTGATGAAACAGGAAGAAATTCTGTGATGCCTTCAATGATTGCAAGGGTTAAGGCATGAAATGTATCCATGAAGAGGTATAAAGTGAAATCAGGAATTTGAACTGCCTTTTTTCATAATGGCAAATATTTCGATAACCAAACCAAGCATAATCAAGATTGGCGCTACGGTAATGCGTGTCTTACTATATACTTCCTCTTCAGAAAATACATTTGGATTATCACCTTTTCCGCCAGACATTAGAAATAGTCCTACGATGATGACTGCGGCACCAACTAACATCCACTTGAGGTTGTCCTTTCCGAAAATTGTATTCTTCTTGTTTTCCATGATTTCTTTTATTGTATTAATAAAGATCGTCGAGTTTCATTTTTAAGTATTTCATTACACTTCTATGTGTGCTGATAAATGTAATGCTAATGCCAATCAGTGTGATAACTAAGAAAAGTAAGGCTAACATGCTGTTGTCTCTTAGTGCTTTTATTTCGGGTAGCCACCAACTTTCAACTCCGTAAATAATTATAGAAATAGAGGCTATTGCAAGCACAGCACTAATTAATCCATTAATGATTGCTCGTTTGTCAAATGGCTTTGAAATGAACCATCTAGTAGCGCCAACCATCTGCATGGTTTTGATCAAAAAGCGATTAGAAAACATAGCTAGTTTTATCGTATTGTCAATTAATATAATTACGATAATAGCCAAAACAAGCGCTAAGCCCAATAGAAAAAATCCAATCTTTCGTACAATGTTATTTAGGTTGCTAACAACTGCATCAGGATATTTTACTTCGCTGACAATAAAATTCTTAGATAAATCAGCCGAGATTATTTTTATACTATCCTTATTGACATATAAAGGATCTAAGTAGAAGTCTATACTTGCAGGTAGTGGATTGTAATCAAGTACTTTATTCCAATCTTCATTTCCATCACCAATGAATTTTGCTCTTGCCATATCCTTAGTGATAAACTCTACGTTTTTTGCGTAAGGTTTTGTTGATATTTTATTTTTTACAATATCTATTTCATTTTTAGGGCTTCCTTCACGGATAAAAGCATGCACTTGTACGCTGCCCATGAAATAGTCCTGTAATTTACTAGCATTTATGACTAGCCAACCAAGCATGCCTAGGATAAAAAGCACCAGGGCAACACCAAAAATGGCCATAAAATAGGATGGTTTACTCCGTTTCATCGATGCTTTACTCTGTGCTGTCATATTTTATAGAATTTGAAGCAGGGCTGTTTTTTGACTTCTAGATTCAAAAATAACAATTTTAAAGGGTTTATGTATTTTTGCGCGTCTTTCAGTATGTAATCGTTGTAATTTTAACAGGCTTATTGTCTGTTTGGTCTAAACGTACAATGGAAAGATGGACCTTTTATGACCAATTCAGGCATATTTGGCTTTTTAAATTGATACTCCAACTAAAATTAACGTAAGATGGAATATGGCTTTAGTGCGATCGAAAAGAAGTGGCAGGAAGCATGGAAGATGAACAATGCTTATAGGGTTAGTAATGATCCTTCTAAGCCTAAATATTATGTATTGGATATGTTCCCATATCCAAGCGGAGCTGGATTGCACGTAGGCCATCCTTTAGGCTATATCGCCAGCGATATTTTTAGTCGGTATAAACGATTAAAAGGATTTAATGTGCTCCATCCAATGGGGTACGATTCATTCGGGTTGCCTGCAGAACAATATGCTATTGAGCATGGAATTGCTCCCGCGATATCTACAGATCGTAATATTGATAATTTCAGAAGTCAATTGGATAAAATTGGTTTTTGTTATGATTGGGATAGGGAAGTGAGGACATCAAATCCAAATTACTACAAATGGACGCAGTGGATTTTTCTGCAATTGTTTGATTCTTGGTTTGATCGAAAAGCTCAAAAGGCGAGGAGCATCAATGACCTCATTGTAATATTTAAAGCTGAGGGGAATACCAATACACCATGTCCTGGAGATAAAAAGTTAGTATTTTCTGCGGCCGAATGGAATAGTGGTGATTCGAGTAAGCAGTCTGAAATTTTAATGAAATATCGACTAGCTTTTTGTGGAGTAGGTGAGGTGAATTGGTGTGAGGCCCTTGGTACAGTACTTGCTAATGATGAAGTGATAAATGGAGTTAGTGAACGAGGCGGACATCCTGTTGTAAAGAAAAAACTTCGTCAGTGGTATCTCCGAATTACTGAATATGCTGAGCGCCTTTTGGCTGGATTGCAGACGGTAGACTTTAGTGATAGCATGAAGGATATGCAAACCAATTGGATTGGTAAAAGTTTTGGAGCAGAGATTGATTTTGAAATTGCAGCAGCAAATACATCAGCTAGTGCTAGTCACTTAAAAGTATACACTACTCGTCCCGACACTATTTTTGGAGTCGATTTTATGGTTATTGCCCCAGAGCATGAGCTCATCACAACTATAACATCCCCTGAACAAAAAAAGGCTGTTGAGGAATACCTTGAGTATGTTAACAGTAGAAGCGAACGTGAACGGATGGCTGAAAAGAAAATCACAGGTGTTTTTAGTGGGGCGTATTGCAAAAATCCTTTTAATGGTGTCCTAATTCCTATTTGGATTAGTGAGTATGTATTAGCTGGTTATGGAACTGGTGCTATCATGGCCGTGCCATGTGGCGATGAGCGTGATTTTAAATTCGCACAACATTTCAGCATTCCTATCACTAATATTATTGGACAATTTTTCAACGGGAATGAGGCTAATCCAACAAAAGAAGCTCGCTTAGAAAACAGTGGATTTTTAGATGGGCTGTTAATGTCTGATGCCATAACCTTTTCATTAGACAAACTCGAGGAACTGGGAATAGGTAAAAGACAAACGAATTATAAAATGCGTGATGCTGCATTCAGTAGACAACGCTACTGGGGTGAACCTTTTCCAATTGTTTGGAAAAATGATATTGCCATCCCATTATCTTCAACCGCATTGCCTATTGAGCTTCCTGAATTATCAGATCTTAAGCCTGGTCCGGATGCTCAAGGCCCACTTGCCAACTTGCCAGAATGGCTAAGCTATGATGGGGGTGCTCGTGAAGTGAATACCATGCCTGGGTATGCAGGAAGCAGTTGGTATTTTTTGCGTTATATGGATCCTCAAAATGACAGTGAATTTTGTAGTAGAGCGGCCAGTGATTATTGGGGACAAGTTGATTTGTATATAGGAGGCACAGAGCATGCTGTAGGACATCTTTTATATAGTAGGATGTGGACAAAAGTGTTATTCGATCTAGGTCATATTGGTTTCGATGAACCATACAAACGTCTTGTGAATCAAGGAAAAATCGGAGGCGACTCTAGGTTAGTCTATCGTGTTCGAAATTCAAAGCAGTTTGTATCAGCAGGTTTAAAGGATGATTATGAAACTGATGAGATTCATGTAGATGTAAGTTTAGTAGATGGATTCTTGCTTGATATGGAAGGTTTCAAAAAGTGGAAACCAGATTTTTCTGATGCTACTTTCATTACTGAAGATGGAGAATATAAATGTGGTGCTCGACTTGAAAAAATGAGTAAACGATATTTTAATGTAGTTAATCCAGATGATATCGTTGAGAAATATGGTGCAGATACATTTAGAATGTATGAAATGTTTCTTGGTCCAGTTGAACAAGACAAACCTTGGGATACAAAAGGAATTGAAGGTGTTCATAGGTTTATTCGAAAGTTTTGGCGTTTATTTTTTGATGCAGAAAAAGGATTGGTTGCAACTCAAACACCTGCTGATGCAGCATCCTGGAAGGTTTTTTATAAGATGTTGAAAAAAGTGGAAGAAGATACTGCACGTTTTTCATTTAATACTGCAGTGAGCGGATTTATGATTGGTGTGAATGAGCTGACTGACTTGAACTGTCATTCAATTGAGTTGCTTAAAAAATTCCTTATTATACTTACTCCGTATGCCCCACATATTTGTGAAGAAATTTGGCAACAGATTGGTGAAGTCGGTTCTATCTTGGATGCATCATATCCTGTAGTGGATGAAACTTATTTAGTTGAAACCAGTAAAGAATACCCTGTTGCTGTAAATGGCAAAACAAGAATTATTTTGAATATTGATTTGAACGCAACTCAAGCGGATGTTGAAGCTCTAGTATTGAAGGAGCCAATGATTGCAAAGTGGTTAGAAGGTAAGCCTCCTAAGAAAATTATATTTGTCAAAAACAAGATGATTAATGTTGTTATTTAGACTGTTTTCATTTAATAAGTTAAAATAGTTGCTTGTTTAGAGCATATAAATTTATAGTTCAGATTCTTGAGTATTGGGTGTAAATTCACATTATGATCAACCCTCATTTGAATCCTGCTGAGGATCCTACTGGATCAACCGACGGTGAATTTGAAAATACTATTAGGCCAAGTATTTTGGAGGATTTTTCTGGCCAGCCCGATATCATAGAAAATCTTCGAATTTTTATCAAGGCAGCTCAGATGAGATCAGAGGCGCTTGATCACGTGCTTTTTCATGGTCCTCCAGGCTTAGGTAAAACAACATTATCTCGAATTGTTGCTCGTGAAATGGGGGTTCAAATTAAGGAGACTTCTGGACCGGTTATCGAAAAACCTGCAGATCTAGCAGGATTATTGACAAGCCTTGAAGCAAACGATGTGTTGTTTATTGATGAAATACACCGATTGAGTAACGTGGTGGAAGAGTATTTGTATTCCGCAATGGAAGACTATAAGATTGATATTATGATTGACAGTGGTCCTAGTGCCAAAACCATCCAAATCAATTTAAATCCATTTACTTTAATTGGTGCAACAACCCGCAGTGGTTTGCTAACAGCTCCATTACTATCGAGGTTTGCAATCAAATCGCGTTTAGAGTATTATCCTGTAGAGGTATTGGATCGTATCATCACCCGATCGGCTGCCATTTTAGGAGCCAAAATTACTTCCGATTCATCCCGTGAAATAGCAGGAAGAAGTAGGGCTACGCCTCGTATTGCAAACGGCTTATTAAAGCGCGTACGAGATTTTGCACAGGTACTAGGGAATGGTGTCATCACAATGGATATTACAAAGCATGCACTTAAAGCGTTGCACGTAGATGAGCATGGACTTGATGAAATGGATAATAGAATTCTTACTACTATCATAGATAAATTCAAAGGTGGTCCTGTAGGCCTAGGAACAATTGCCACGGCAGTTGGAGAGGAGTCTGGCACAATTGAAGATGTTTATGAGCCATTTCTGATTCAGCAAGGCTTTCTTCAGAGAACACCTCGTGGAAGGGAAGTTACTACTAAGGCATATGAACACCTTGGCAGGACAATGTTTAAGCGAAATGATAATTTATTATTCTAGCATTAGAGCGCGCATAAAAAAAGCCATGTTTTATTATAACATGGCTTTACTATTTTATTGATATTGGATTAATCTTCTTTTACAAGTAGGCGGAAACCATTTCCATGAATGTTTACAATCTCTACCATTGGATCTTCTTTCAAGTATTTTCTGAGTTTAGCAATATATACATCCATACTTCTTCCATTAAAATAATTGTCGTTACCCCATATTTTCTTTAGTGCAAGATCACGTTGAAGTAAATCATTTTTATATTCACTAAGCATCTTCAATAACTCATTTTCTTTTGGAGATAATGTTGTTTTATTTCCATCAATACTTAGTTCTCTGAGTTTTGGAATAAAGTGATATTTACCAAGATCGTATTCAACGTTTGCGATTTCTTTATTTTGCTCTTCATTTCTTTTTAAGATTGCTTTGATCTTGAAAAGTAGCACTTCAGAGTCGAATGGTTTTGTGATATAATCATCTGCTCCAAGTTTGTATCCTTTAATTTGATCTTCCTTCATAGATTTTGCGGAAAGAAAAAATAATGGAACATCAGGATTTGTGTTCCTAATTTCTTCAGCTAGCATAAAGCCATCCATTTTTGGCATCATTACATCCAAAAGGCAGAGTTCAAATTTCTCGCGTTGAAAAGCTGCTAGCCCAAGTCGGCCATCTCTTTCCAAAATAACGTCGAAGTCATTTAGTTCTAAAAAATTTTTCAACACTAAGCCAAGATTAGGGTCGTCTTCGCAAAGGAGAATTTTATGTTTTGGGTTGGTTGTGCTCATGTGTATTGATTTTCAACAAATAAAATTATTAACTCCCACATTATATAGCTATTTGCAATAAAATTTTGTTAAACCGAGTCAGATTTTGATGAAAATTACTTTTCGGTAGCATCGATTCTTTGCTCAACAAAGAATAGGTAAGTCTTGCTTGATATAAATTAATTTAAATATGTAATGTTCAATTGCTTGAAATTCAATTTAATCGCATTTTATCTAGAGATATTTTAGATTTTAGGCGCTAATTGATCAAAATATCTACCTTTACAGCGGTTTTTCATAGGATATTGGATTTTAAAACGGGCCGGATTTCTATCCTGGCCCTCTTTTATTTTAGAAATAACTTCCCGCTTGGGTCTATGCCAATTTTTTCTTCCTTTTTCATTTCTGAGAGTACCTGGTGCAGTGCTTCTTTTGTTATCCCCAATCTTTCATCTAAGGCCTTGATATGAAGGGGTTGATTCAATAGTAAGTCTTGAATGTCAGTATAAATTCTTGAGAATTGATCACGTTGAATGGGTGTCTCATTTTTACGAGTACAATTATCGCATTTGCCACATTCAACTATGGTTAAATCGCCAAAGTACTTTCCAATATAAGTAGATCTGCAAGTTTGTGCATTACAATAGTTGATCATAGCATCAATTCTTTCTACGAATTGGGTCTTCCTTTTTAGGTAGTTTTCGTAGTTAAGATTAAGCTCCTCTGTCTTTATTCTGTTTTGTAAATAAACAACTTGTGGTGTTTCTCTTCGTGGTGAATACTCGATGATATTATTTTTATCTAAAAAATCAAGTTGCGTAATTAAAAATGGATAGTTCATTTTTAATATTCTGGCCAATTGCATTTCATCGATTCGAACTGGGATATCAAATATTCCACTATACGTCCTAAGAAGACATTTAACAACTTCGTCGCCAATGGGATTATTTTTTTCAAATTCAATGAGGTCTGACTTAGTACAAGTAAATTGAATTAAGGAAGGTTTGAAGACTTGTTCCATATAGGAAATAATCCGCTCTTGTTTTAACGCCTGTAAGGAATACAAGACATCATTGAGGGTTAGTTTGAATTTTTTTATAAAATCTTCTAAGTTAAAATCAAATGACTCATTTGCACCTAGTCCTGTTGGAATTTGTAAATAGTTGGCTAACGCTTGATATACTATTCGAATGGTTTTAATTTCTGGGAATCGGATAGTTGGTTGATTTTTTAATTCTTTCAATTCACTTTCATTGTAAAGTAAAATTGCATATGATTCATTGCCATCTCTTCCTGCTCTTCCCGCTTCTTGATAATAATTCTCTAAACAATCTGGAATATCAGCATGAACTACTATGCGTACATTGGACTTATCAATTCCCATTCCAAATGCATTAGTACAAATCATTATTCGTGTTGATCCAATTATCCATTTCTCTTGCTTTTCTTTTCTTGCTTCTTGACTTAGCCCTGCATGATAATAATCACAGTTTATGCCTAGCTGATTCAGCAAGTCTGATAATTCTTTTGTCTTTCTTCTGGTTTTACAATAGATGATACCACTTCCGGGTACTGTATCTAGGATGGATCTGACTCTATTTATTTTATCTAAACACAATTCTGCCTTGTACACCAGGTTTTCTCGGTTAAAAGAAGTCATGAAAGTTTCGGATTGCTGCATCCTTAGTTTTTCAATGATATCTTTTTTAACCAATTCTGTTGCTGAGGCGGTTAATGCAATAAGGGGTACATCATTAAAGTGGTCTCTGATGTTTGCTATATTTAGGTAGGATGGTCTGAAGTCATAACCCCATTGGGAAATACAATGTGCCTCATCAACTGCTATTAGTGTAATGGGTAATTGAATTATACGTTCAATGAATGATCTAGATTCTAATCTTTCTGGTGAAACATAAATAAATTTTAATTGGTCATCAAGACCCGCTCTTAGTATTTCAGAAATTTCATGGTGCGACATGCCAGCTACAATTGCTGCTGCTGGGATATTTAGATTTTCTAAATTCTGCACTTGATCCTCCATGAGTGCAATAAGGGGTGAGATAACTAGGCAGCAGCCCGGCTTAGTTAATGCAGGTACTTGAAAGCAAATTGATTTGCCACCACCAGTAGGTAGTACAGCTAATGCATCCTTGCCGTCTAAGATAGAATTAATAATTTCTTCTTGTAGCGGCCTAAATGAATCATGGCCCCAATATGTTTTTAGGATTTCCTTTGGGGTCATTTTATTTTTTTAGCATCAAATTACTTTCTTAAAAAACAATCTAACAGAATTAACAGCTAATACAACGTCACTCATACCCATTACTAATGCTCCAAAGGTTGGAGTAAGAAATCCAAAAGCGGCAATTGGAATGGCTATCACATTATAGAAAAACGCCCAAAATAAATTCTGTTTAATGGTTAAGTATGTATTTTTTCCTAACCCTAAGGCAAGTGGTAGCTTTTTGAGTCCTTGATTCATTAATACCACTTGTGCGCTTTGTATGGCTAATTGAGAAGCGTCGCTTAGTGAGATGCCTATTGTAGCTTTAGCTAAGGCTGGTGCATCATTAATGCCATCACCTACCATCGCAGTTGGTACCTTTGCATTTAGAGCGGCTATTGTTTCTAGTTTTTCAGATGGGCTCTGTTCGGATTTCACTTCAACAATTCCAAGTAATGCAGCTAGGTTATCGCATTTTTCTTTGCGGTCTCCACTCAATAGGATTGTTTTTATCTGCTTACTTTTTAGGTAGTCTATGACTTCTTTTGCTTCAGGCCTTATCTCATCAATCACATCAATCCATCCTATAAGCTTATCATTTTTTAGGATGTAAACATTGTGACTGCTTTCTTGTGTAAGCGCGTTGGCTATTTTGTAAGAACCAGCCCAATAGATATTTCCATCCTTATCAGTTGCTTTCATTCCTATGCCTTTTACTTCCTCGGTACTTTGCCACTTTACTTCATCCTTTGTCTTAAATGCTTTTGCTACACATTGTGCGATTGGATGATTAGAATACTTTTCTAATGAATAAACAACTTTAATCCATTCCTCTTTTTCGGTATCAAATATTTTATGGTCTGATAAAGTAAATGATCCTGTAGTAAGTGTTCCTGTCTTATCAAAAACAACTTGTTTGATTGTGCGGAAATTTTCTAAGCTCTTCGCGTTGCGAAATAGTATTCCTGAGCGAGCAGCACGACCAAGGCCAACAGCGATAGCGGCAGGTGTAGCGAGTCCCATAGCACATGGGCAGGCAATTACCAATACTGCAATACTTCTCATCAGAGCAGCGGTGAATTGGTCGAGGTAAATATAGTTTGCAATAAATGTTACTAAACCAATGCCTAACACCACTGGTACAAATATGGCGCTAATTTTATCTGCTAAGTTTTGTATGGGTGGTTTTTCGCCCTGTGCTTGTTTAACTAAATTTAAAATTCCAGACAGTACCGTATCGTCACCAACTGCAGTGACTTGAGCTTTGATTTGTCCTGACTCTATGATGCTCCCACCAATGAGTTTGTCTTTTTGAAATTTATGTATTGGAACACTTTCTCCTGTAAGTAAGGCCTCGTTTACATGCCCTTCTCCCCATAAAATTTTACAATCGATTGGCACTTGTTCACCTGTTCTGATCAAAATCAAATCGCCAACTTTGAGTTGAGTATTTTCAATGGGGAAGATAACTTCTTGATGATTTTCATCAAATGCAATCATGTTTGCCATGACTTTCTGCGAGCGCACCAATGCTTTTAAGGCAGTTTGGGTGGAATTGATGGATGCTTCCTCAAGGTAGTTGCCTAAAAATACTAGCGTAATAATGGTAGCAGCAGTTTCGTAAAAGAGAAATCCTTCTGCTTGGCCAATGAATGATCCAATAAGGCTATAGATGAATGCTGCTGAGGCTCCAATGGTAATCAGCACATTCATGTTTGGGATGCCATTTTTCAAACTTTTTATTGCACTCTTTCCGAAATATGCCATTCCAACAACATACACAGGGATACAGATGGCAAGTTGAATCCACGGATTCATAAGCCAATGGATATGTATCCACCGTTCCAGCATGTGAAGCATAAGGGTTAAGGTAAAAGGCAAACAAAAAAAGAATCGTTCAACATGTGTAGAAAGAAATTTTCTTTTTTTAGGTGTCTCAATATTATTTTGCTTGATGACTTCATATCCAAGATCATGAATCCCTTTTACTAAGGTGCTTGGAGTAATATTTTCGACTATTTCAAAGGATACGTCACCATCAATCGGATTTACCTTGATGTTCTGCATGCCTTGTTTTTCAAGGTACTTGTTGATGGTAAGTGCGCAGTTACCGCAGGTCATTCCATCAACTTTCCATTGTATCTTCTCCATAATGTAAATTTACTGAATATACCCACATTTCCTCTCCTTGAAAATGTGAAAAAGCACTATTCGCCTATACTTTTTAAGGTAATTTATATTATTAAGTTGAGCATGCTTTTCCGCTTCTTTAATCATATTATCTTCGCAGTACTATGTTACTACTAGAGAAACAGTATGGAATGGATCAATTGCCAACTATTGCCACCGAGTTATTGAAGGTTGTAAATGAAATTAGGGTAATAACGTTTAAGGGCGAAATGGGTGCTGGAAAAACTACCCTAATCAGTGCGCTATGTAAAGAGCTTGGCGTAATTGATCCTGTTAGTAGTCCCACATTCGCAATAGTAAATGAATATGCTTACTTGTTTGAAGACTCAAATGCAAGTCTTTTTCACATTGATTTGTATAGGATGGAAGATGAAGATGAGGCTAGGCGAGCCGGAATAGAGGAGTGCCTGTATAGCGGTAAGTTGTGTTTTGTTGAATGGCCTCAACGAGTGCCATCCATTATTCCTGATGAGTTTATTCAAGTTGAACTTGAATATGATGGGCAAGCAAGTAGGACAATCCGTATTGTATCC